>JAHKKL010000345.1 GCA_020027635.1 Gammaproteobacteria bacterium | reverse complement strand
GTCGTCTTTCAGCACCTCGGCGGTCGGGATCTCCCGTTCCTGTCCGTCGCGCAGCACCACGGCCTTGGGTGGCGCAAGATCCATGAGCGAACGAATGGCGTCCGAGGCCCCGGCGCGGGCGCGCATCTCCAGCCAGTGGCCGAGCAGGATGAACACCAGCAGCACCGCCACCGCCTCGAAGAACTGCACGCCTGCGAAGAAAAAGGTCGCACCGAGACTGAACAGGTAGCCGGTGCCCACCGAAAGCACCACCAGTACCGCCATGTTGAGCACGCCGGTTTTCAGTGCGCGCCAGGCGGCGACGAAGAACGGCCAGCTCGGCCAGATCACGGCGATGGTCGCGAGCAAAAACAGCCACCGGTTGAGGTCCAGGCCGAAAGGCGGCGCCGGCGGCGTGAACATCCCGCCCATGGGTGAATAGATGAAGATCGGGATGGTGAAGATCAGACACACCCAGAAGCGGTTACGCATGTCGCGCACCATGGCCTGCATGTCCATGCCGCCGCCATGGCCCATCTCGTTGGCCATTTCGTCCCTGGCACCGGCGTGCTCGGCATGCCCAGCGGGTTGCGCATGTTCTTCATGGTCGGTGTGTGCCCCGCGGCGAGGCATGGATACGACCGCGGCTTCGCCCGGCGGGTCTTCGGGTTCGCATATATGCCTGGGCACCCGTTCCCCGGCACAGTGGTAACCGCACTCATGCACCCTGGCCTTGATGTCCTTCAGATCGACCGTCGTCTCGTCATAGACGACCGTCGTGCTGCCGTCGACATAATTGACCTCGACTTTCTTCACGCCGCGCAGCTTCGACAACTGCTTCTCCACGCCGCGGGCGCTGAGAACGGAGAGCAGGCCGCCGACCTTCACAATGCTGGTTTTCATGGTTCACCTCCTGCAGCAACCCTGGGGATCTTTCTTCGGCGCGTCCTGTCCCGGGCGGCGCCACCATTCTTCACAGGCGCCCCCGCAACGGCGCGGCGCGCGCATCGCGGCTCGGCAACCGCAATTGGCGCGCCCCTCTCTCCGGGTACGCGGAAACTGATAACCTCGGCGCAAGCAGGCGAGGCATTGCCGACAAACACTTCATTGCTTGAAGTGCCGATGGGTGAACGTCGCCTCGATGGGCTGCGCCTCTCCCGGACGGCGTATCCGCACTTGAATGTCGTATATGCCATTGTCCGGCATATCGAAGTAGTTGCCGTAAGTGATGGTATCGGCGATGCGCATAGGCTCAAGGGTCTTCCACTCGGGCCCCAGCCCCAGTTCCATCACCGCCGCCGTCACCTGCGCGCCCTCGATGCGCCGGCCGGTGGCGTCGTCGAACAGGGCCAGAACCACGTGAGCGCGTTGGCCTCGGGTCGGAACACCTCCATGCATTCCGGCCTCCGGATGCTCCTTGGTGTGGCCCTGGACAATCTGCGCCGGCATCACACCCAGATAGATCGCCACGCCGTTGACCACCTGGAAATTCTCCGGGGCATCCGTCGCCGCCGCAATGGCGTTCAGGGTGGCCAGGCTCATCACCACCAGTACGGTTTTCCAAAATGTCTTCACGGAGTAAGGGTACATGTCAGGTCCTCCTGTCTAGTGAAACGCGTTGCCTTTCGGTGCCTTCAGAAACCATAGCTGATACAGCGAGATCAATATCTGCCCCGCCCACGCCAGCCCGAGCAGCGCGCCGGCCGTCACCACCGTGTAGGCGTAGACCGGATCCCACTTGGTGAGAAACCAGGCGAGGATATCGGCGAAGATCGCTACGAAGGGCAGTACCATCAGCGTCGCCTTGAGCCAGCCGCCCACAGCGGCGAGACGGAAGATGAGGCCAATCCCCAAGGCGACCAGCCCAATGCCGAACAGGTGGATGTGGGACAGTTTCATGAGGGTATGCAGCGATTCGCCGGTGTCCACGTTCGCTACTAGCTTGATGCCTTCAAAGGTAGTCAGGTACTCATGTATAGCGCCGGCTGTCCTTTCCTCGCCGACGGGCTCTTTGAACCGGCGGGCACGGCACAGAGCCGTAGGAGCAGAATACACAACAGTCACCGGGCAGCGGTTTGAGCAGCGCTCAGCAAGCCCGACATTCGTAATAGTATTGGCAATGTTCCGTGGGCATGGCTTCAACTACCCGTTGCCCACACACAGGGCAGATCAGTTCCGAGCTGAGTTCAATGGTTTCCATTTACTACTTTCACGCAACTGGCGCCATGTGCCTTCGGTGCAAGGTACCTTCACGCTCATGAAGCTTTTTTCGATATTGCCGCTGCTCTCATCGGCGGGCAGAATGCCTGGGCCCGGTGCCGCGAGTTCCATTAACGCCGCTTCGAGCTCATGGGTGTGCATGATCGCTACCCACTCGTTGCCGGTCAGCGCACATAGGCGTCGCTCGCGTAGCGGCGCATCATGCGATGGCTGTTGAAGAACGAGGCGTTCTTGGCGATGGCGCCCTTCATGACCGCGATCCAACCGGCGCGGTTATCGTAGTACAGGGGCAGCACCACCCGTTCCAGCTTGTCGTAAAGCGAACCCGCATCGTCCTCGCCCGGCCCACCGTCTCCGATCGCCCATCCGGTCACCCCCTCGATCCAGCCTTCGGACCACCAGCCGTCCAGCGTGCTCAGGTTGGGTACGCCATTGAAGGACGCCTTCATGCCGCTGGTGCCTGAGGCCTCCCAGGGTGGTCGGGGCGTGTTCAGCCACACATCGACGCCGGACACCATGGCCGCGGCGAGCGCCATGTCGTAATTGGGCAAAAACACCACCGGGATGTCGCCTGCCAGTTCATGCCTATGCGCGTGAATCGCCTCGATGACGCGCTTGCCCTCCTCATCGCGGGGATGAGCCTTGCCCGCCAGCACGATCTGAAACGGCCGCAGCCTGGCAATCGATTTGAGCCGGGCGATATCGGTAAACAGCAGACCGGGGCGCTTGTAGGCGGTCATGCGCCGGGCGAATCCGAACGTGCACAGGGTGGAATCGAGGCCCACGCCGGTCAGCGCACGCACTTTCTCGATCAGCGCCTGCTTAGCCTCCCCGTGCGCCTGCCAGAGGGACTCGTTGTCGATGCCGCAGTCGGCCCGCACCAGCAGCTCCGGCTCGTGGCACCAGCCCGGCAGATGCTCGTCGTAGAGCCTGGCGAATGCCGGATGCGTCCAGGTGAAGGGATGCACG
>JAHKKL010000053.1 GCA_020027635.1 Gammaproteobacteria bacterium | reverse complement strand
CACGACTGTTCCGTTCCATCAACAAAACCCAACAACCGGCCGCCTGAACAGACTCACTCACACCGCCCCTTCAGGCTCATCTCTGGATTGGAAAGGACTTCCTGGCGTCGTGTACCTCGCGCGCGAGCAGCAGATGCCCCTCAACACCGACCATATCCGCAATGAACTTGAGCAGACTCAGCTGCTTTCCCTGGGCATGACGGAGCAGGTGAGTTGCCTGCGCGCATGGGCCAGGAACCGCACTGTATCGGCAAATTGAATAAAAAATCCCAAATACTGCATGTCAAGTCATTACAGACAGGCAGCAAGTTATTAACAATCCTGTGAAACACAGCGTGAAAATGACGCGGAATCAGCGACAACTCTGCTGATCGCATATTATCTAATTGTATTACAAAACTTTATTATCTATCGCGGGGGATCCCATGGGTCGCCTGCAGGGAATTAGATCGTGACCGGGTGCGTATTCCTCTTGATCTATCCACATAGTTATCCACAGGTTTCTTGATTGATAACTCATTGCCGTCAAAGGAATTGCAAAACATTCTCACTATCCATCGACTGAGTCTTCAGCAGCTGTGGTATTCTTTTTTTATACCGGAACAACAACAATTGCCGGGGCGTTGCCCGGCATGAACCGGAGATCACCATGCGCAACACCCCATCCACGCCACCGCAAGATTTTGATGCATGGTCTGCCCTTGCCAGGTCAGATCCCCAGGCATTCGAAGATTGCCGGGACCGGATCATTAATGAGGCCATCTTGCGCGCCCCGGCACACAAACAACAGCGCCTGCGTCGGATGCAATGGAAACTCAACCAGATACGCAAAACCTCACGCACACCCATGATCGCCTGCCTGCGCATGAATCGAATGTTATGGGAGTCGGTGATCGGCGACAAAGGGCTGCTGAACTGCCTTCTCCACCCGAACGACACACTACGATTCCCCGCGGCCAGGGACAAACCATCGGCCAAGATCATCCCTTTCGAGTAATCCCGCCAGGAGCGGGAGCTTGCCGCACAGCTGTCTATAAAGTACTATACGCGACCTTTTCATGGTAGCCACGCAAAATGCCCTGTGCGACCCGGCGCAAGGCGAAAAGCCGAAATTTTCGAGGTAGTTATGAAATCCGACATACATCCCGCATACGGGGATATCAAGGTCACTTGCAGTTGCGGCTCGATCATCACAACGCGCTCAACGGTCGGCAGGGATCTCAATATCGAGGTATGCTCGCAATGCCATCCGTTTTATACCGGCAAACAGAAGATCGTCGACTCTGGCGGTCGAGTGGACAAGTTCCGCCGCCGCTACGGGAAAAGCAAGTAGCCCATTATCCAGACACAGGATACCGCGGCAAAGGGGTGTCCAATAAGGACACCCCTTTTGCTTTTGGGTGCCGGCTGCTTGCGTTCTTCCTTTGCTGCTGCGCGACAACAGTCAGCGCGACCGACTGTCCTGCCAGCCATACACGTGAGCGGGTGGAGGTGGCCTATGTCTACGACGGCGATACCGTCAAGCTGACAGATGGACGTCACCTGCGTTTCATAGGTATCGATACACCGGAAATCGGCCACCACGGCCAGGTAAATCAGGCACTCGCGACACAAGCACGGTCCTTTCTGGATCACCTCCTCAACGCACACAATCGTATCCTGAACCTGCAGCCGGGCGGGGAAGAACACGATCATTATGGTCGTCTGCTGGCTCATGCATTCCTGGAGGATGGCAGCAATGTCGCCGTTCGACTGCTGGATGCGGGTCTGGCCACCACACTGGTGATACCGCCCAACTTGTGGTCAATCGATTGCTATCAGCAGCACGAGAACGATGCCCGCGTCGCTCGCCGCGGCTTGTGGTCGCTGCCGGCCTATCAGCCGCAGAACAGCGCTACCCTGCATCGGGACACAGAGGGATTTCACATTGTTCATGGCCGGGTCACGGATATCCGTCATACGCGTTACACCGTGTGGTTGGAACTAGACGGGACGTTCATGGCACGCGTCTCCACCAAGGATCTCACCAACTTCAAGCCTGGATATCTCGACGCCCTGACAGGCAAGAACGTTGAAGTACGCGGTTTGATCAAGACCAGTCATAACGGGCTGGCAGTAACCGTGCGTCACCCGGCTGCGCTCCGGGTGCTTGCCACAGAAGCATCGCCCCGACCGTAATGCGCACGCCGGAATCCGCACCATGCACCTGGGCAGACGACATTCCATTCAGGTTTAGCCATACCCGCCGTCTATACTTAAAGCGGTCACAATCACTCGGATCACCTGCCGATGAAGAACAGCATGAACAAGATAAGCATCATTGGGGGCGCCGGACGCGTCGGTGAAACAACTGCTCTGGTCATCGCAGAACAAGGCCTGTGCCGTGAAGTGGCGCTTCTGGACGTAGGCGAGGGGGCCGCCGAGGGTGCGGCGCAAGACATCCAGCAATCCGCATCATTTTTCAGATTTGACGTTCAGGTTCATGGTGGGCACGACCCGGAGATTATCGGCGATTCCGACCTGGTCATAGTCACTGCGGGTTCACCGCGCAAACCCGGCATGTCCCGCAGCGATGTACTCCAGATCAATCGGGCCGTTATCGATGGCATTATCGACCAGGTGCTACAATACTCGCCTCACGCCTTGTTGCTGCTGGTTACGAACCCTGTCGATGCGCTGACCTGGCATGCCTGGAAACAGACGGGTTGGAACCGGGGCCGCGTGTTCGGCCAGGGAGGGGTTCTCGATGCCTCACGCATGGCCAATTCCATAACGCAGGAAACCGGCTTGTCCTCAAAGGATATACAGACGCTGGTAATCGGCGGACATGACGACACCATGGTGCCCTTGTTCCGTTTCAGCAGCATCAGCGGCATACCGGTAACGAAGTTTCTGGACCCGGCGGCCATCGAACGCGTGGATGAACACACCCGCAACGGCGGCGCGGAGGTACTGGCCCTGAGGAAAACAAGCAGCGCCTATAACGCCCCGGCTGCCGCTATCGCCACCATGGTTGACGCCATCAGCCACGACCGCAAACGCATCCTGCCCTGTGTTTGTGTGCTGGACGGTGAATACGGGGAACGGGAAGTTACTGTGGGCGTGCCTGCCGTTCTCGGAAGCCAGGGCATTGAAAGGGTCATCGAACTGGACCTGAACGAAAGAGAACTGGCCGCTTTTCGGCACTCTCTTGTCAGCATTCGTGCGAGTATCGACCTGCTGTAGCGCATAGGCCAAGGCTAAAACAACTGCTCCACGCTGCCGCTCCCTGAACGGGAACCCGAACCCGCAGCCCGACTGTCTACACTGAGTTGCGGAACATCCTCTTCACGGAACGTCTCAAAAATTGCATCTGATTGGCCACTGCGTGCCAGCAGTCCTGTCTTCGGATCAATCCGCACGGTCACCAGCCCATCCGGTTGCTCCCGTTTCTCAGACGTGGTGCCGGCCAATGCCGCACCCATGTATTGCATCCACATCGGCAGAGCCGCCTGGCCCCCGGTTTCAGCCCGACCCAGTGGGTCCAGCTTGTCAAAACCCACCCAAGTCGTCGTTACCAGTGACGGGTTATAGCCGCAGAACCAGGCATCTTTCTGGTCATTCGTGGTTCCGGTCTTACCGGCGAGGTCGCTGCGCCCCAATGCTGTGGCACGCCGACCGGTACCCCGCTGTATGACATCCTGCAGCATGGAATTCATCAGCCAGGCATTCTGGGGGGTAATAACCGCTTCGGCGAGATTGAGCCCGGTGTTCGCCTCATCAACAATCCCCTCAATTTTCTGCGGGCAATCGGGACACACCACTCGAGGCTGCGCCGAATAAATTACCTGTCCCTGGGCGTCTTGTATGCGCCGGATGAAATAGGGCTCCACTAGATAACCGCCATTGGCAAACACGGCATAGGCCCGCGCCATCTGCAGCGGGGTTACCGATGCACTACCCAATGCCAGGGTGAGATCGTGGGGCAATTGCGAGGGCTCGAAGCCGAATCGCTCCGCGTATTGCGCAGCATAGGTAGCGCCTATGGCCTGCAGAATGCGGACCGATACCAGGTTACGGGAAAGATACAATGCTTCCCGGAGACGCGTAGGACCGTAAAATTTTCCGCTGTAGTTCTCAGGCCGCCAAGTCGATTCCAGGGCGTTATCATCGAATACAACCGGTGCATCATTGATGATGCTGGCCGTGGTAAATCCCTTCTCCAGTGCCGCTGAATAAATGATCGGCTTGAAACTGGATCCGGGCTGGCGCATGGCCTGCGTAGCCCGATTGAACTTGCTGAGACTGAAGTCAAATCCGCCAACGAGTGCGACGACCGCACCGTCATCGGGCCGGAGTGACACCAGCGCACCCTGTACCTGAGGCAACTGCGTCAATCGCCATTTACCCTCCTTATAGGTCTCTACCCTAATGATGTCACCGACGGCGACGACATCTGCCGCTTTCTCGGGGGCCTTGTCCATCAGGTTGACGCTCTTGTAGGGGCGCGCCCAAGACAGTCCATCCCATTCTATGGTGATCGTCAGCCCACTTCGTAGGGCAACATCAACCGAGCGATCCTCGACGGCTGTAACCACTCCTGCCTCGACGTCGCCCCATGCCGGATAATTAACCAGCAAACCGTGCCATGCATCGACGGCGACACCTGCCGGATCAACATGACTCTCTGGACCCCGGTAACCGTGCCGGCTGCTGTATTCCAGCAAGGCATCGCGCAGCGCCCGGTTCGCGGTGGACTGGAGTGATGAGTCAACCGTTGTCACTACCTCGAAGCCAGATGTATATGCTTCCTCTCCATAGCGATTCACCATCTCATCTCGCACCATCTCGGCCAAGTAGGGGGCGCTCACCTCCACCTGTACGGTATGCACCTCGGCGTCATCCGCCTCCGCCAAGGCTTTGTTGTAGACGTCGGTGTCGATATACCCGAGACTGTACATGCGACCCAGTATGTAGTTCCGACGCGCCAGTGCCGCTTCCGGGTCGTTGACCGGGTTGACGCGTGATGGTGCCTTGGGCAAGGCGGCAATCATCGCCATCCGAGCAACGCTAAGTTCATTGATGCCGATGCCATAATAAACCTGGGCCGCGGCCTCCACACCATAGGCACGATGTCCCAGGTAAATCTTGTTGAGATAGAGTTCGAGAATTTCCTTCTTGCTTAGCGAATGCTCTATCCTGAATGCTAGGAGAATCTCATTTAGCTTGCGCAAATAGGTCTTTTCAGTGGTGAGGAAAAAATTACGCGCAACCTGCATGGTAATGGTACTGCCACCCTGGCGTTTCTCGCCTGTGCGCAGCAGTTCTATACCGGCCCGCAGCAACCCCTGAATATCAACGCCAGGATGCTCAAAGAAGCGATCGTCTTCAGCCGCCAGGAATGCCTGAATTAAGGCCGGCGGGACATTTTCAATCTGCACCGGTGTACGCCGTTTTTCTCCAAACTCCGCCAGCAGTTTGCGGTCGCTGGTATAAATACGCAGAGGCACCTGCAACTGAACGTCCTTGAGCAGTTCGATAGATGGCAACTGGGGTTCGATTTTGACGTACAAGACTACTGACAGGATCGAAAGTAATATGGTCAGAGTAAAAACAGCGGAAAGCAAAAATCGCCCAAGGAGTTTAAAAATCATGATGACTCAGAAATCCTGTGATGGGATTCATAGAATAGGCTGGATGAACTTCATATAACAGAATTCGACCGGTGTATGATTAAAATATTTCTCAACCATACGGGAGATTGTCCGATAACTAACACCAAAGAAAGAAATTGAGCTTACACTTTGGTTGACAAACAGTTGGCAATGCTCTCTAATGCGCCGAACTACCTTATCTGTCCAACAGTGGGTAATTAAAAGGAAATATTGTGCCATTCGCGCAACTATTCAAACGGACTAAACCGCCTCTCATAGGCATCGACATCAGTTCCACTGCCGTTAAGCTTCTGGAGCTTAGTCGCAGCGGTTCACGTTACCGCGTAGAGAGCTACGCAGTCGAGCCGCTCCCCCCCAATTCCGTCGTCGAAAAGAATATCACCGACGTCGAAGCTGTCGGCGAAGCGATACGACGCGCCGTCAAGCGCTCGGGTACGCGCACACGGCATGCCGCGGTTGCAGTTGCAGGGTCGGCGGTGATCACCAGAACCATTACCATGTCGGCTGGATTGTCTGAGGACGACATGGAAAGCCAGATCCAGTTTGAAGCCGACCAGTACGTCCCCTACCCGCTCGATGAGGTAAATATCGACTTCGAGGTCATTGGACCGTCAGAAAAAAATCCCGATACGGTTGACATCCTGCTGGCCGCATGCCGCAGTGAAAATGTCGACATGCGCAATGCGGCGGTAGAAACCGGCGGTTTGATTACCCAAATTATTGACGTTGAATCATTTGCCAGCGAAAACGCCTTTGCACTGCTTACTGACCAGGTGCCGGATCAGGGTGTAGAAAAGACCATTGCCGTTATTGACGTCGGCGCCACCATGACCACGCTTAATGTCATGCATGATCTGAAAAGCATCTACACCCGGGATACCGTGTTTGGCGGGAAACAGCTGACTGAAGAGATTATGCGGCGCTACGGACTTTCCTATGAGGAAGCCGGCATGGCGAAACGACAGGGTGGATTGCCGGAAAACTACGTCACCGATGTCCTTGAACCCTTCAAGGAGGCCATGGCACAGCAGGCAAGCCGCTCATTGCAGTTCTTCTATTCATCCAGTCCCCACAGCAAAGTAGACCATGTCGTGCTGGCCGGTGGGAGTGCGTCCATACCCAATGTGGATGAATTGATACAGGAAAGGCTGGGCGTCGAAACCATCATCGCCAACCCCTTCGCTTCCATGTCATTGTCTGCACGTGTAAAACCGCAGACACTCAGCAATGACGCGCCCGCACTGTTGATTGCCTGCGGGCTGGCCTTGAGGAGCTTCGACTAACATGGCAAAGATCAACCTGCTTCCATGGCGTGAAGAGCTACGCAAGCAGAAACAGCGTGAATTTATAATTTCTGCGGGTGGCGGTGCTGTTGTCGCAGCGCTTATTGTACTGCTGGCACATTTTCACATAGACGGTCTTATTGACAACCAGAATCAGCGCAATGCTTTCCTGCAGGTGCAGATCGAGGTCCTTGATCAGCGAATTGGCAGAATCAAAGAGCTTGAGAAAATGAAGGCGGATCTGCTGGCCCGCATGAATGTCATTCAGGAATTGCAGCGTAGCAGGCCGGAAAGCGTACACCTGATGGATGAACTGGTTCGTACACTGCCAGACGGCGTTTATCTGAAGACCTTTACCCAGAAAGACAGAAGCCTGGAAATGGGCGGTGTTGCGCAATCTAATGCCAGGGTATCCGACTATATGCGCAATATCGATGCTTCTGAATGGCTGACCGCGCCACGTCTGGACCAGATACAGACTACTGAAGTAAACCGTACCCGGGTTGCCAACTTCAGTTTGCGCGGCAATCAAAAAGCACACAAGCCCCAGAGTGACGAGACCAGTCAGAAAGAGGGTGGCTCATGAACTTCAACCTGAATGATCTAGAACTGTCCAATGTTTCCCGCTGGCCGGCCGCTGCCCGTGTGGTTGTGATTCTGTTCATCATGGGTGGTGTGATATTTCTGGGCTACTGGTTTCATATCAAGGATCAGCTGGTAGTGCTGCAGCAAGCAGAGCAGAAAGAGGCCGACCTGAAGGTTATATTCGAGAAGAAAGCCCAGCAGGCAGCCAACCTGGAAGCCTTCGAACAACAGTTGACGGAGATGCGCGAATCCTTTGGAGCCATGTTGCGTCAGTTACCCAACAAGACCGAGGTAGCGGATTTGCTGGTCGATGTCTCGCAGACGGGTTTAGCCAGCGGACTGGAATTTGAATTATTCAAGCCCCGTGCGGAAAACCCCCAGGAATTCTATGCCGAATTGCCTATCAGCATACGCGTCATAGGTACGTATCATCAGTTCGGGGATTTTGTCAGCGGGGTTGCCGCCCTGCCCCGCATCGTGACGCTGCATAACATCAGCATCAAAAAGAAAGGCAAAGCAGACAACCCTCTGCTCGTCATGGATATGACCGCCAAGACCTATCGTTATCTGGAGGAAAGTGAGCGCCCACAGGAAAGCGAGAAGAAAGGTAGCGGCAAGAAGGGAGGCGGTAAGAAGGGGGGCGTCAGAAAATGATTAGGGATCACAAGCATTTGATGCAATGGTTAACCATGGTATCCATGGCGGGCATGATTGCAGCCTGTTCGGACAACCCGACGGCTGACCTGGAAACCTATGTCGCGGAAGTCAAAAGCCAGCAGAAATCCTCCATAGAACCGCTGCCTGAGTTCGAACCCTTTGAATCATTCACCTATCAGGCCAATGAACTGCGCGACCCGTTCACGCAGCCTATCTTCTCGCACCCACCCGCCGCCGTGGCGCAGACCGGCGGGAGCAGCGGGATCAAGCCCGACTTCGACCGTCCCACTGAACCCCTTGAAGAGTATCCGCTGGATAGCGCAGAATCACGGCAAGATTACACGGGTTACAGAATTTGAAGTTGAACTCACGGAAATCATTCCTGATGGACTCGGAGGCTGGATGGAACGCCAGGCTTCCATTGCAATCAGCGAATAATCCCACGGGGGAATCGCAATGACCGGAAATAGCACTCGCAGTCAAGTGGTACAGGCAGCACAAATAATCGGCACCACGAGAAGATTGGCCAGGGGCGGCTGGAGTCTCCTGCTGCTTACGGGCTCCATACTCCTCGGCGGCAGCATTGCAAGCGCCTATGCGGGCGAGCAGACCGCAACAAACTCGCTGAAATCAGTAGAATTTGCCGGTCTTCCGGGCAACAAGGCGCAAGTCATTCTGACGCTAAGCAATACCGCGACTTCGCCGTTAAGCTTCACCATCGACAATCCGGCGCGCATTGCGCTGGATTTTCCCGCCACGAAGAACGAACTCGCCCAACGTACCCAGACTATCGGCATCGGCATGGCAGACAGCATGACCGCTATCGAGGCACAGGGGCGCACTCGTGTCGTCGTCAACCTGGTTGAA
>JAHKKL010000344.1 GCA_020027635.1 Gammaproteobacteria bacterium | reverse complement strand
CCCCGCCGAGCAGGCCCACGAGAAACGCCGCCGACAGTGTCAGTTCCATGTTCACGCGTATCGCCTTGCCGAGAGTCGTTGGAGAATAAGAAGGGGGTCAGTGGTATATGTCACTTGGCTCACGGTATGTCGTCTGTGAAAAAACAGAATTGGCCATATACCAGGATGATGGCCTAAGGAAGCGTCATTCGCTCGTGATTCCCGCGCTATTGCGATCTCTCAGGGACTCTGCTGCACAGAGCGGGCACGGCTCAGTTGTCATCCGCATAGCGCGGGGACAGCACCACCGGCGCAGTCAGCGGTACCTGCATCCTGCCGGAGAGGCGCCAGTCATCCGCTTCCAGCTGGAGATACCATTTTCCCCGCCCGAGCTCGCTGATACCCCCCGCATACTGCCCCTCGCCGACCCGTTCCAGCATGACCTGCTGGTCATGCCCCGGCTGCGTGGGATGCAGAAACGAAAGCAGCGCCTCGCGCGGCGGCACATAATCATGCGACTGAAGCGTGAGAGCCACGCGATTCCCGGCCATATCGATGTCGAAACGGGCTTCGAGCCCGTGGGTCTGCGCCGCCCGGTCACGCGCCAGGTCGCGGTTGATAGCCTTGCCCCGCGTGTAGTAATCGTCGACAACCAGCCCGTCGCTGGTCGTAATGGCGAGATAGAGCGAGACCATGCTGCCGATCACCGCCGTCGCCGGCAGTGCGATCAGCAACCACACCCAGGGCTGGACATACCAGGGTTTTTGCTCGCGTAGACCGCCGGGCTGCACGATGGTTACGGTCCCAGGAAACGCGCTTCTTCCCGGACCGCAAGGTCGGGATCGTCGGTCGCGACCAGCTCGAAGGTCACCTTGCTGCTGCGTTCCTTCAACTCGTCTTCCTCGACCCGCAGGCGCACCGGCAATTCCAGGACCTCACCGGCATCGACCCAGATCCGCTTCGTGTCGGTGAACAATTCAAGGTCTTCTATTCCCTCGACGTGCAGGCTATAGGCATGGCCCTTGTCATCCATGTTGAGGATCTTCAGGATGTAGACGTTCTCGATCCGCCCCTCATCGGACTCACGGTAGAGGCGGTTGCGGTCCCGGATGACATCCAGTCCCAGCGTGGTGCGCTGGCTGAGGGAATAGGCAAAGATGGACATGATGGTCAGCAGCAGCAGCGCATAGACGACGACACGGGGACGCAGGATATGCGTCCTGGTCCCGTGCATGGCATTCTCCGTGGTGTAGGTGATCAGACCCCTGGGATAGGCCATCTTATCCATCACATCGTCGCAGGCATCGATGCAGGCCGAACAGGCGATGCATTCATACTGCAGCCCCTCCCGAATATCGATGCCGGTCGGGCAGACCTGTACACACATCGTGCAGTCGATGCAGTCACCCAGTCCCAGCGCTTTATACTCGGCGCTGCGTTTGCGCGAACCGCGCGGTTCGCCGCGCCCGGGGAGGTAGGAAACGATCAGCGTGTCCCTGTCGAACATGGCGCTCTGGAAACGCGCATAGGGGCACATGTACTTGCACACCTGTTCGCGCATGAACCCGGCATTGCCGTAGGTGGCAAAGCCATAGAAGATGACCCAGAAGGTCTCCCAGGAGCCGAGGTTGAAGGCCAGCAGGCGCTGCCCCAGGTCGATGATGGGCGTGAAATAACCGACGAAGGTGAACCCCGTCCAGCCCGCGAACAGGATCCACAGGATCTGCTTGGTTGCCTTGATGCGAAACTTGCGCGCATTCATGGGCATCGCGTCCAGCTTCTGCTGTTTCATGCGATCGCCCTCGACCTTGCGCTCGATCCACAGGAACGCCTCGGTCCACACCGTCTGGGGGCAGGCATATCCGCACCAGACACGCCCCGCCAGGGCGGTCACGAAAAACAGCGTCAGTCCGGCGATGATCAGCAGGAACGCCAGATAGATGAAGTCCTGGGGCCAGAGGATCAGCGCGAAGATATGGAACTTGCGTTCCGGCAGGTCCAGCAGGATCGCCTGATGCCCGTCCCAGCGCAGCCACGGGGTGAGATAGTAGATGCCGAGCAGTCCCACGACACCGAGTGTCCGCAGCCGGGCAAACAGGCCATGCACCTCGCGCGGATAGATCTTCTCGCGCTTGGCATAGAGGGATTGTTCGACCTGCTCGTCGGTACGAGCTGCCGCAGGAGGCCCTTTTGGATCAGGGGCTGTCATGATACCGCCCTTAGAGTTCCCGGTTGCCCCGGTTTTGCCGCATGCAATTGGTGACCGCGAAATAGAGAGTGCCGAGACCGGAAACGGCGGTAATCAGCCAGAAAATAAAAAAACCGATGGTGTAGATCCCGAGTGGACTGACGTCGATCTCGGTGTCGAAGGGAAGCAGGTCGCGCGGATCGAAAGCGGAGAAAAACGCCCCGGTCGCCGCGACGGCCACCAGGAATGACGGCCAGAGCACCGCGATGCACTTCTGTATCCTGGGTATTTTCTTTTCCGCCATGGGTCGGTTCCAGACCGGGCCATGCTGGCGACTGCCGCCGGCGTGGCCCGGTCACAGACGAGGGGCAGCCCGCGCTACTCTTCCCCGGGTTGCTCTCCGGTGGACAGGCTGTAGACATAGGCGGCCAGCAGATGGACCTTGTCTTCGCCCAGAAATTCCTTGTGCGCCGGCATCTGCCCGTTACGGCCCTTGGCGATGGTCTCGGTGACGATCTTTTCCGACCCGCCGTACAGCCAAATGTTGTCGGTCAGGTTGGGAGCGCCCAGCATCTGGTTGCCTTTGCCGTCGGCCCCGTGGCAGGCCACGCAGAAGCTCTGGAATTTCTCCTTGCCACGCCCCGCCGCCGCCTGATCCACGTTGCGACCGCTCAGGCTCAATACATATTGCACCACATCGGCGACGCCCGGGTCACCGCCGAGCGCATCCTGCCAGGCCGGCATCGCACCATTACGCCCGCTGAGAATGGTCTGCTCGATCTGTTCGGGGGAACCTCCATACAACCAGTCATTGTCACGCAGATTGGGGAACCCGCGCGCCCCGCGGGCATCGGAACCGTGGCAGACGGAGCAGTAATTGACGAACAGCCTTTCGCCCATCTTGTGGGCCTCGGGGTTGGCGGCCACCGCGACGATGGGCATCTCGCGGTACTTGGTGAACAGCGGTCCGTAACTCGCGTCGGCGAGATCCACCTCGCGTTGATACTGGCCGGTCGA
>JAHKKL010000052.1 GCA_020027635.1 Gammaproteobacteria bacterium | reverse complement strand
GCCGTTGCCGAGCGCCCAGCCATACGCCGGCGCGTAGGCCTCGGCCCACCAGCCATCCAGCTCGGAGACGTTGAGCCCCCCGTTCACCAGCACCTTCATGCCGCTGGTGCCGCAGGCCTCCCAGGGGAGGCGCGGGGTGTTGATCCAGACATCCACGCCCTGCACAAGTTCCTGGGCCAGCGCCATGTCGTAGTCTTCGAGAAACACCGCGTGGGTGCGGATTTCCGGCCGACCGGTTAATCGTATCCATTCCTGGATGAGGCGTTTGCCGGCGGCATCCTGGGGATGTGCCTTGCCGGCGACAATGATCTGCACCGGCCGATCGGGATTGAGGAACAGGCGGATCAGGCGCGCCTCGTCGTGCAGCAGCAGATTGGGCCGCTTGTACTCGGTGAAGCGCCGCGCGAAGCCGAGCGTCAGCACGTTCGGGTCCAGCACGTCATGGGCGCGTGCAACGATTGCCGCATCCAGGCCCCGCTGGCCCAGTTGCCGCGCAAGCCGCCGGCGGGCATAGTCCACCAGGTCGGCGCGTTCGCGCCCGCGGAACGACCACAGTTGTTCGTCATCGAGGTGCTCAATGGCCTCGGCCAGCGGGGCGAGGTCGCCCAGCCAGCGTTCCTTGCTCACCGTCATGGTCCACAACTCATCGGCCCAGGGCGAGTCCCAGGTGGGCACATGCACGCCGTTGGTGATGTGCCCGACCGGAACTTCATCAAGCGGCCAGCGCGGGTAAAGATCCCTGAAGAGTTGGCGACTGACCTCGCCGTGCAAGCGGCTCACGCCGTTGCTGTGAGCGCACAGGCGCAGGGCCAGATAGGTCATGTTGAACGGTTCGTCATTGTCTTCCGGGTGCCTGCGCCCGAGCGCACCCAGCTCGCGCGGATCGACACCCAGCGCCCTCGCGTAATCGGTGCTGTACTTCAGGATGAGTTCCGGGGGGAAGGTATCGAAACCCGCCGGCACGGGTGTGTGGGTCGTGAACACGTTGCCCGCACGGGTCGCCCACACGGCTTCCCGGAAACCCACACCATGACGCTCCATGAATCGGCGCGCCCGCTCCACGGCGGCGAAGGCAGCATGTCCCTCGTTCAAGTGGCAGACATCGATTTCAAGTCCCAGTGCCTCGATCAGGCGCCAGCCGCAGACGCCCAACGCGATCTCCTGCACCAAGCGTAGCTCCAGGCCACCGCCGTAGAGTTTGCCGGTGATGCCGCGATCCCCCGGGCTATTGGTGGGATCGTTGCTGTCCAGCAGGTAGAGGGTGACGCGCCCGACGCGCGCCTGCCAGACGCGGAACCGCACCCGTCGTCCGGGAAAATTGGTGGACACGCGCAGCCAGCCGCCCGCGGGCGCCTGTACCGGCAACACGGGCAGGGATGTCGGGTCGTTATAGGGATAGATTTCCTGCTGCCAGCCTTCGCTGTCGAGGGATTGACGGAAGTAGCCTTCCTGGTAGAGCAGCCCCACCCCTACCACCGGCACGCCGAGGTCACTCGCCGATTTGAGAAAATCGCCCGCGAGGATGCCGAGGCCGCCGGCATACAAGGGTAATCCCTCCCCCAGGCCGAATTCCATACTGAAATAGGCGATCCCCCGCAGGGCGTCACCGGCATAGTGCTCACCGTACCACGCCACCCTGCTGCGATAGGCCTCACGCGCCGTGGCAACTTGCCGCACCTCTTCCATGAACCGGCTGTCCTGCGCCAGTTCCTGCAAGCGTTCATCCGGGAGATTCTGCAGCACCACATAGGGATTCTTGAGCTGCGCCCAAGCCTGGGGATCCAGCGTCTCCCACAGGGCATCGCTGGCATGGCTCCAGGTCCAGCGCAGATCCAGCGCCAGCTCCGAGAGCGGTTCCAGACCGACCGGCAGCTCGCGCAGAAAATAGGGTGAGATGCTCATGACGGCATCGGCTTGAGACTCAATCCGGTATGTTTACGACCCCTGGCATGCACCGCCTGCTGGGAGGATATATCAGATCATGGCTGGACTCGAACCATTTGCCACATGTCCGTGTTCCTGCGGGAGACACCATGACGACCGTGATGCCTGCGTGTCAATCATCCCAGCTCCCGAAGCCGGGAATGCGTATTTCGGATTCACTGAAGGATCCCTGCTCCGCCTGTGTGTGGCAGGCATTGCAATTGCTCAGACTGCGCACGTCGGGGTTCCCGGCAACCGCCTGCGCGGGGAGTTCGTTGTGTTCGTGCCTGATGTAGGGTGTCTCCGTGATACGCAGCGGGATACTGTCCGGCGCAAGCGTCCGCAGGAGCCGGCGGGAATGACGGTACTCCGAACGATCGGCGCTGTTTGCTGAGAGATAGCGGGTGATTTCCGCCTTTGTCGCCGCATCCAGTTCGGCATTGTCACCGAAATGGTCATTCAGGCTATCCATGATCCGGTCCCAGGACCGCGCGGGCAACAGCCCGGGTGGATAGACCATGTGACAGCTGCCGCATTCCTCCCGGTAGACCGGGTTGTCCGCGGTGGCGACCCGCGACGCGGAGCCCCAGCGGTCCGCCAGTTCATTACCCCAATCGTCATCCCCCCGGCTCACCTGCCAGCCGGCGAGGAACAGG
This sequence comes from Gammaproteobacteria bacterium, assembly GCA_020027635.1. Taxonomy (GTDB): domain Bacteria; phylum Pseudomonadota; class Gammaproteobacteria; order UBA9214; family UBA9214; genus CAVQCA01. The sequence continues at coordinate 6,165 of JAHKKL010000052.1, read as the reverse complement.
CCGGCGGCCGCCAGCCCCGTGATCACCCTAGTTACCCTACCCATCGTCAATCTCCTCTCCAGATTCAACCCGTCATCAGAGCGTGCGTAAATACGTCAGCACGTCACCCTTTTCCTGCACCGTGCAGGTCCTCCCCACGGTCCACTCACAGTTGCGCTTCAGCCATTTCTCGATCTCGTGCACATCGCTGAGGCGCTGCGCATTCACCGACGGCGCCAGCGGTTCGATCGGTTTACCGGTGCGCAGGTGCTTGCCGGGCTTGCCCGGGTCCGCCGTATGGCAGCTCGCGCAACGTCGCGGCTCGGCGGCACCCGGCGGAGTGAACGCCTGGTTCCAGAACGCCCTCCCCGCCTCGGCATTGAACGTTCCGCCGCCCTGCCCGCGGTATTCATCGAGCAGCGCATCAACCGCGGAAGAGGCGGAAACAGCCGGCGGTATGGTCACCAGCAGGCTGGCCAGCAGGGCTGGAAAATGATTTTTCATGGTATGATCCTCAGGATTCCCGCGCCGTCGCCTGCGCAGGCACACGCTTGCGTCCATCGATCATGGCGCGGATCAGGTTTTCACGATGCACCAGACTGCCGACCGCTACGCCGAGCAGGTGCACGGCAACCAGCAGCAAGGTGAAGTTGGCGAGAAATTCGTGCACGGACTCAGCCACGTCCGGCCACAGAAAACCGGCATGAGCCGCCAGTCCGGCAAACAGACCCGCCGCGTCCCCCATGCCGTAGAGCAGCATCCCGGTCAGTGCGGTGCTCATCAGGCTGAGCAACAGCAGGACGATCATCGCTCCGCCCGCCGGATTGTGGCCGAGGTAACGGGGAGCGCGCCGGGCAAGCAGGGCTTTCAGATAGGCCAGCGCTTCGGACCACGGCCGGACAAAACTGCTGAAGCGCGCGTAGGGCGTACCGATGCCCCCCCACAGTATCCGGAACACGAGCAGCCCAAGAATCGTATAGCCGGCCAGCGTGTGAACGGCCAGCCAATCTTCATCCGCCATGAAGACGATCGTGAAGGCAGCCGCCAGGCTCCAGTGGAAGATGCGTATCAGCGGATCCCACACCTTGACGCGCACACTCTCAGTCATGACCTTACCCCTGCTGTTCACTTGCAGGGGAAACTAGACAATCAAACTTAACCCAGGCTGAAAGACCGATACCCGCCGATTGCGCAGGATGATCCGGCTGATGAGCGCATCCGTCTACACAACCCGCACTGCCCGCAAGAGAACGCGGTTCAGGTGACTTGATGGGAATTTCTTCCCATATATCAGGCATTTCTGATTGATGTTTCGGCAGGCGTCACCAGCGAGCGACTATAAATATCGTTCGATTACAGAAAGATAAATTTATTAGTTGCTTTCATGTCGCCGGATGGCAACACAATTACCCCCAATACCGGAAGACTGTGAGTGATTGCGATAAGAATATTAGCCATATCTTATTGCCTATTTAACGATTTAAGACTAATGGCACGGATCTTGACGATAAATAATCCGGCGGCATCAATACAACGCAGCCATAACCTCGTGGGATGCACAGCACGGATTGTCTACTCACCGAGAGGAACCGCCGGTCTGCGTGCCGGTTTTGCGAGCGGGGTAACGGTGAACTCATTCGGAACGCACTAGTGTTCCTGCACGGGCGAGCGCTCTTACACGACGCCCCGCCGAATCTAGACCGGCGCTGAGTGTGACGGATGCCGTTTCTGCGTATTCGGCGATATGGACGCTCAACGCCAGTCAGCGTTATTCGGTCCTTCCTACGGATGCCGTTCCGAACTGATAGCCCCAATGATCCACCTCACTGGACGAGGTGGTTGAATGAAAGACTCAACGCCATGCCAGCGACGCCTGCGGTTCCGGGTATGGGCAGGGCGATGCGAGTCGCACAGGAAAAACATCATGAAATCCAGATCCATAAAACCGGCCAGTTTGTGCATACCGCGGTCTAACCGCCGCGGTGAAAATCATGTTCTCAAACACGGCAAGTGGCTGACTTGTGCCTTGTGCGTGGTCCTGGCGCTACCCGGTGTGACGGCTGCCAGAAAAGCCTCGACGGGCACCGATGTGAGTTGCGCCGTACTCCTGCCCGCGGAAATCTATACGGGCAACAGTTTTAGCGTAAAAGTGGTGCGGGTTCCGAGCTATCCGGGGAGTTGGACCCAGCCGACGATTTCCATCGATGTCGTCTATCCCATGACGTCCGGCAGCGCCAGTACACAGAACGATACCCAGACGATCAACAAATTCAACGTGACCTATGCCCTGGCGAACTTCACGGTTCCTTCATCAACTACCGGCATTTCGAGCACGCCGACCGACCCCAATGCCGCTGCAACCGTGACGGCCACGGTTGCAGAGCCGCTGAGCAACAACCGGTTGAGACAAACCACCTGCTCCGCCACTACGCCTGTCGTGCTGGCCAATTAGCGTCAGGCACAGGAGTGCCGGCAACACGGAACGGCCTCACGAGACGATCTTCCTGCAGGTTGTCGCATCAGGGGCCGGACAGTGGCTCTCCCCCGACGGCACGGTGATCCTCCGGGTCACCGTGCCGTCCTGCCTGAACAACGCCCGGCAGACCGACTGGCCCCTCTGCCCCGGCAGGATGGCGAGTCGTGATAGACCGCCCCATGGATGACGTGAGCTGTTTTACATCCATGCTCATGCCGGCGAGGATTCTGGCATTTTTCTGAACATCCCAGATGAGTATCCCTCCGGCCACTGTTCCCAACAGCATCGCAAAAACAGCGGCCATCATCGTCCAGTTCAAACGATGATCCTGATTGCGCACCTGCGACTGGACTTCCTGTACCGTGTGCACATAGAGTCGGTGCTCCAGATCCAGCTTCTTTTCCAGTATCCTGACCTCGCTGTCCGTTGTATCCAGACGGGTCGAGGTATCAGCCAGCGACGACTCGAACGCCTTTACCTGCAGCTGTGACATGTCCCGCAAGGCCTTGAGCTCGCCCTCCGTAGTATTCTGGCGGGTGTTGGTGAGAAACAGTGAGGCCTCGAACTCCCTCGCCTGTTCATCGGTTCTGGCCTGCAATCTCCTCACCTGGTTGTCCATCGTATCCAGGCGGTTCGAGGCATCGTTCAGGGAAGCCTCAAGCGCTTTGACCAGTCTAACCGCCTGGTTGCGTTCGGTTTCCAGTTCGACAATCCGCCGCTCCAGATCGGTCAACTGTTTCGCCTCCCCGATCCTGGCGGTTATTGCTTCCTGGCGGGCAACTTCAAGTATCGCGATTTTCCGGTTTTCTTCCGTTCTGGCCTGTTCGGACTCGGCACTGAACCGTTGCAGTTCCGCTGCCAGGATCTGGTTTTCGCTGGTGACAGCCGTGATCCCGCGTTCGAGTTCCAGCGGACTCGGCGACGGGGGCGACCACGGTTTGAATGGTTTTACCATCCTGGCGGATATTCTCTGCCAGATCCGTCTCAGAGTATGCACCGGGTCGCCCTTTTATTATGGTATTTCCGTCGCATCCGCCGTGTTCCTATTTTACCTGTGTCCGACACCCGAGTGACCGCCGTTTGCAGTCCCGGAGACACGATCGAATAGCCGACCGGGTGCGTGAAAGACTCTCTGTCAATCCTGCCGGTCCGCTACCTGCTGCATCGGTCGATCATCCGGGGCTGGCCGCGTTCTGCCCTGGCAGCCGTGCGTCGCGTTTTCGGCAAATGCTGTCGCCATGGGTGCAAGGTATTTTATACGCACCCTCTCCATCGCTTATCAAGTATCTTTTGTTCTGGCGTCTGACTCTCAGGCTCTGACTGATCAGTCCTGCTCCGGCAATAAGAAAATCATGCAAGCGATGCGACCCTAAATGACAGGGCCGCCCGAAGGCGGCCCTGTTTCCAAACGCTGGCTGTCCCTTATGAACCCGGGACAATCGTTACGTTCTGACAGCCGTTTGCGGTCGGGCTGCCGACGCAGTATGGCACCATCATCTCGTTGTCCTCGTGCTCAACGATATGACAGTGCCACACGTACAGACCGGGGATGTCGAAGGTCGCCTTGACGCGGGTGACCTCACCCGGATAGGCGATCACCGAGTCCTTCCAGGCCGCCTCGGTAGGCTCGGGTGGCCGCGGTGAGTCGCCGAACACTTGGCGATTCACGACCTTGAACTTTATCTCGTGCAGGTGGATGGGATGCGCGTCCGCGGTGTAGTTCCACAGCTCCCAGGTCTCGGTGGCATTGAGAGCCGGATTGGTCACCACATCGTCTGACCACATCGTCGGGACGGGCGTGGTCGACCCATCCTTGCCCAGCGTCGCTTCTCGAGGTGCGAAGGGCACACCACCGGCCGCCGTGCAATCGGCCAGGAAGTTGGGACCCGGCAGGACCTGTGTGAGCTGCTTGATGACGCCGGTCGGCGAAACCACGACGCACACCTGTTCCGATTCCATCTCGAGCAGCGCCAGGTCACGGGTGCGGCTCGATCCTGCGGCGTATTGGGCCGGGTCCACCAGTGAGAGCACCAGTAGAGAAGGCGGCGTGGCCGCATTCGGGTTGGGTGTCGACCCATCGGCCAATACCGGATCGGTCGGGCTCTTGCCATTCAGTGCGCTGTTGACGACGAACTGCATGACCTGGCCCGTGGTACCTTCGTCGGCGGGTGTGTCCGGGAAGCCGCCAAACGGCGCATCCGGCGCGGTGTTGATCATCCGCACCACCGTACCGTTAGCGAGGCCACGAAAGTCCACGATCACGTCCGCGCGCTCGGCGAGCCCCATCAGCAGTGCCTCCTGGGGGTCGGTTGGCGTGACAACCGTGGTACTGGGCGCGGTACAGGGGGCAACGCTGTTCTTGCAGATCGTGGTCTTCAGACCGGTGGAGATATTGACCACGTTCGGCAGCAGGCTCTGCTCGGCCCCGATCTGGTAGAAGGACACCTCGCCGCCGAGCGTCCCGTCGGGATTGACCACGAACATCGACAGGTTGAGGAAGCGCGAGTTGCAGCCGTTCAGCAGGCGGAAGCGGTACAGGGCCTGGGCTACTCCCTGTTGCGGCCAGGTCGTCCCGTTCACCACCATCATGTTGCCGAAGAACTCGGGATTCCAGATGGGCGAGATGTCCGATTGGGGAATGAAGTTTATTTTTAACTGTCCGTTCCCGACACCTTCGAAGAAGGCCCGGTTCTTCGGATAGAAGAGCGAGCCGTTATTATCGAAGGAGCGATCCTGGATCGCGATCGGGATCTCGCGGTACTTCTCCCGTGCCCCCCCCAGCGAGGCCGGCAGGTTGGTTGTCGCGAGGGTCTCGCCGTATACCGGCGCGGGACCCGGCAGGGTGCCCGAAACCAGGCCCGTTTCACCGCCACCGGCGGTGCGGATCAGCCAGAAACCGGCAGGACCCGCGTAGACGTTGCTGCGCGTCATGCCCAGAGCATGGTCGTGATACCAGACGGTGGCGGAGGGCTGGTCGTTGCGATACCTGAACTGACCCACGCCGAGCCGGCCGCCGACGTTGGTATTCTCGCGACCAGCGCCGTATTTATTGGCGAGCGTGCCGGTACAAACATAGTTGTTACCCGTCGCCTGCGCCGGGTCGGTGACGCAGGAGAAATTACTGCCGGTCGGGTCGGGCAGCCACCACGCTTCGGCGTAGCCGTCGCTTTCCGGGTCGGAGTGTGCGCCATGGACGTGAGTCACGATCGGCACGGGACCCGTGTAGGGCAGCAGGTCGAAGCCGCGGCAATCGGTCTTGAGCGCGCCACTGATGCAGTCGGCACCGGGGTTGGCCCAATGGAGCGTCTGGTCAACCGGCAGCAGGTGCGGCAGGAAATTCGGGCCCGCCCCGAAGTTTTCCTTCAGGCCGTTGATCCAGTCGACGGTGGTCGGTGTGTTCACGGTATTTTCCACCGTGTAAGCCGGATAGTTGAACTGGGAATTCGGCGCCGGTGCTATACCGTTGCCGCCGCCGAGGGACTTCGAGTTCGGCATGGGATCTCCCGCCGGACCATAACTCCACACGGTGGTGGCTTTGAATGTATCGGCGCGGCCGTTGAGGGTATTCCAGATCCCGCCCGGCAGAATCTGCTGCCGGAACTGGCGCACCGCGATGTCGTAATCATTGGCCGTACCGGTGTTCTTCATCACCGGCGGGATCACCAGTGGCGTCACGTACTTAGGCACGGTCAACGGGTCCAAGGATCCCC
>JAHKKL010000343.1 GCA_020027635.1 Gammaproteobacteria bacterium | reverse complement strand
GCACGGCAGGATCGGCTGCTCATTGCCGTCAATGCCTGCCTGCCGATTCTGAATCTCGGCATCGAGGCCTATGACGAATGGGCCACCGTGATCGTGTACCCGGATGAGTTCATCGTCGATTACGAGGAGGAGGACGAGGCGGGTGTCGTGCACAGCGGGCGCGACCTGCGCACAGGGGAGGCTTGGGAACGCGGGCCGCTGGTGATCTCGCTCGGTGACGTGCATGCACAGTCCGCCTGGGAAGGCTACAACGTGGTGATCCACGAATGCGCGCACAAGCTGGACATGCGCAACGGATCGCCGGACGGGTTTCCGCCGCTGCATCGCGGCATGTCGGTCAGGCACTGGACCGAGGCCTTCACGCAGGCCTACGAGGATTTGCGCGGGCGCATCGAGCGCGACGAGGAAACGCCGATCGACGATTACGCGGCGGAATCCCCCGCCGAGTGCTTTGCCGTGTTCAGTGAATACTTCTTCGAAGCGCCGCACCGCCTGCGCGCCGCGTACCCGGCAGTGTACGAACAACTGGTGCAGTTCTACCGGCAGGACCCGGCAGCGCGCCTGGGTCAGGTCAAAGGGTCTGACTCGAATGGCACTTACCGAAACGGTTCCACGATCTGATGTAGGGCGGGTTAGGCACGCCGGCTGTGCCGTAACCCGCCGGCTGTGCCGGAGGAACGCATTAAAAAACGTGTTGTGTTGCTGCGCAACGCTTGGCGGGTTACGCAAAAATACGCTAACCTGCCCTACATTTTCGGCTTAAGTAAGTGCCATTCGGGTCAGACCCGATTGATTCGCCAAATCGCCAGCGTCTGACTGTTTCTCCATTTCTGATGCGCTAGCGTACTTGCGGTCAAAAGGGGTCGGTGACAGCTGAGAATAAGACTCGATTTTCACCGACCCCTTTTCCGCTCCGCCTTTTCCGCTCCGTGAATGGGAGTCAGCACAATGGCAGCATCAGCATTCAGCGGCCTGCTAAAGCTGGTCGGCGATGAACTCCGAAAGGTAGTCAGTCCAGTTGACCGGCTGCGCCTCTTTCCATTCCGTTGAACGTGCGAAGTCGGCCTCGAACAGGTCCTGGCGCAGTTTCCCGACAAAACGCGGATCAGAGGTGGCAAGGTCGGTTTCCTGGTTAATGCGCAGGCTGAGCTTGTCGAAATTTGCCGACCCGACACAGGCCCAGCCATCATAGATCGCGGCTTTCACATGGGTCATTCCTGGGTAGCCGTATACTCGCACGCCGTTGTTGATGAAGGCCTTGGCTGCCACGAGGTTGGCACTGTCCATGAAGCCGGAATCATTGTGTGTGGGCAGGATAATGCGCACATCGACTCCCCGTTTGCGCGCTCCGATCAGTTCCGAGATGATCTCATCTTCGGAAACGTAGGGCTGTTCTATGTAAATGTACGAGTTGGCCTTGCGAATGGCGGCCAGTTGGGCGCGCAGGATTTGCGCACTGCCGGTACGGGTATAAAGGGGCCGGATATCGATGAAGTCGTCCCGTTCCGCTGGTCCCGTAAAAGACTCTCGTTTCATGCTCGCCAGGGCGTACGCGAAGTCGCCGCCCATGCTGGCATAGGCCCAGCGTTTGTCGAAATCCTTTTGCAGGCGGCCGACGATGGGACCTTCGACTTCGACCATCATGTCATGCCACTCGTACCGATACTCACGGCCGATGTTCATGCCGCCGATGTAGGCTTTGCCGTGGTCGACAACGATGAGTTTGGTATGGTCGGAAGTCAGCCAGGGATTGTCCAGGGAGCGTACTTCGATGTCCGAGTCCTGCCGCAGATAGTTGGCAATGGAAAACGGCGGCTTCCGGTGCGAGTAATAGGCCGATTGGGCGGAAACCTGGCCCGCCGCGATGGAACCCAGGTAATCAATCAGCACGCGCACCTTGATTTCGCGTGATCGCTTCCTGAGCAGGTCGGCGATACGCAGCGCGTAGTCGTCGCTGTCAAAAATGTAAAGCTGGATGTCGATGGATTCCCGCGCCTCCTGTATTGCCTGGATCATCGAGACAAAAAAGGCTTCCCCGTCGATGAGGGGCTTCATGCTGCCACGGTATGTGTCCTTGCCGACCAGTTGGTCCAGGTGGCGCTCCCACTGTTCCAGATTCATTGCCGGCCGGTTGGCGACTGGAGGGGGTGTTTCGCCAGCAGTACCCATTGCCCGCGGCACCATTACTGCCCCTGTATTTGCGGTTACCCATACCAGCCGGCCGGTGACGGAGAACGGATTCCTGAGCGCGGTCAGTATGTGGCTGCGCAGCGTCAGGGCGTCGACGAGACGAAGAGAAAAACCGAGCTTCTGGTCAATTTGAAGAGGGCTGGACGACTGGGTAATAAAGACCGACTGGTTGTGGTTGAAATCAAACAGGGCGAAAGCGCCACCCAGTTCGTCGTCGCCGAGCACAAACAGCACCGGGCCGGGCGGCTTCCCTTCCTTTGCCAGTTTCTCTCTCAGATAGGCATTGGCTTGTGCCGAAAGGCTGTCTTCCCCGGTGCTGTGCGTAATCTGAAGACCTGCAGGCTTGTTCTCGAGACGATAGACGTGAAGCTTGCCTGACTGATCGCGCTGCAGTGCAAAGTCATGCCCCTGTATTGTCACCAGCGTGCCGGTTTCGCGGTTTTCAGGGACCTGTTTTTCCAGAACGGTGTTGACCAGGTTTTCCCACCGAGGCTCATCAAAAAGGGTGACTCGCTGCCAGTGGTGTTGCAACGCTTCCGGGGCAGGCGGGGGTTCGGTGAGCAGATCGATGACAGCGGTGTGGTAGTGATGCTGATCGGGTTTCTGGTCATCCATGGGCCACGATGCGCCAAGCTGGATGGCTTCGCGTCCGGTGCCGTACTGTAACAAGAGCTTGCCGTTCTGGTAGTAAGCGCCACTGGGCGGCTGGCCCAGCAGTTTCTCGAGTTCATCGGGTGTCGTGGGGTTTTCCGGTTGCGCAGCGCAGCCAGTCAGCGCAACAAGCAGAATGACAAAAGGCAGTACCAGCGCGGGCATGACTCTGACTTTGATAGAATCAATCACCTTCCCGAGTAAACAGGGGTCGGATCCTGGTTTTGACTTATATTAGCTGAAACTGGGATCTGACCCGAATGGCACTCGAATGGCACTTACTTAAGGAACAAGCAACTGATGTAGCAGATAAAAAAGGCTGGTCCAGGTGATAGACTGACAGTCGCCAAACCGACACCCATCACCCGAGGAACCAGCCTTCATGCATCCTAATCAACGCGCCGGTTTACATCAACAACAACGTGTTCGCCGCTATGCCGCCGACAGCGATTCCTACGCCTTCTTCAATTTGCTTACCGGCCCGCAACTCCTGGGCCAAGTGGAATCGCTGTTGCCCGAACACCGGGAACGGCTGTTTCCACCCACCGAGACGTTGTCGATGTTTCTGGCTCAGGCGCTGAGCGCGGATCGCTCTTGCCAGCAGGCGGTGGATGACGCCGCGATCAAGCGATTGATGGGCGCACTGCCGCTGTGCAGTACCCATACGGGAGCTTACTGCCGGGCACGGCAGCGCTTGCCACTGGAGATGGTCGCCACGCTGGCCCGTCACACGGGATACGTGATGGCCGAGTGCACCCCGCAGACATGGCACTGGCGGGGTCGAGCGGTGCGGCTGGTCGATGGGGCGACTGTGGCGCTGCCCGATACGCCGGAGAACCAAGAACTCTACCCGCAACCGGGCAGCCAACAGCCCGGCTTGGGGTTTCCCCTGTGCCGCTTGGTTGGCATCATTTGCCTGGCCAGTGGTGCGGTGCTCAATGCGGCCATGGGCCCTTGCCAAGGCAAGGGCAGCGATGAACAGTCCCTGCTCCGATCGATACTCGACACGTTAGCCGACGGGGACATCCTGTTGGGCGATGCCTTCTACGCCACCTATTTTCTGCTGTGCGCGCTGCGGGAACGCGGCGTGGATGGGGTTTTTGAGCAACAGGGTTCACGGCGGCGCAGCACGGATTTTCGCCGCGGGGAGCGGCTGGGAGCGCGTGATCACGTGATTGAACTGCGCAAGCCGAAGCTCAAGCCCGCCTGGATGAGCCAAGTCGAGTACGATCGGGCGCCGCAGGCCCTGAAGGTGCGGGAACTGCATACGGGAGGCAAGATCTTGATGACCACGCTGCTGTGCCCGAAGCAAACGCCCAAAGCGGCCCTGAAGGCGCTCTATCAAGAGCGTTGGCATGTCGAGCTGGATCTGCGCAACATCAAGACCACTCTGGGCATGGAGCGGTTGAGTTGTCTAACTCCGGCGATGGCGGAGAAGGAGATCTGGGTCTATCTGTTGGCCTACAACCTGATCAGACTGCTGATGGCCCAGGCCGCCTTATTGGCCGACATCCTACCCCGGCAACTGAGCTTCAAGCACACTCTGCAGCTCTGGATTGCCTGGCGGCAGAATGGGGCCGGGCGCTACGATGAGAGTCAACTGGCAACGCTGTTCATCCTGATTGCGCAACAGCGGGTGGGAAATCGCCCGGGACGCATTGAACCACGAGCCATGAAACAACGACCCAAACCCTTTCCGCTACTCACTAAACAACGTCAGATTGCCAGGGAGGAAGTCAGGAAAAATGGCCATCCAAAGAAGATTAAGTAAGTGCCATTCGGGTCAGACTCGATTGATTCGCAGCAGGGCATGTCTACAGTTCGACCAGGCGGTTCGGTAATTCATTGCGGTTGTCATCCGTGGCCGGAAAGTGTTGCGCCAGCAGTTCACCGCAGGCGGCGATGGCCGTGAGAAAACCCTCCGCGATCTGCCGCTGGCGGACCCGCCCGATAAAGCCGGTGACGATGGACTGCCATGCATCCGGCGCGACCTTGTCGTTGATGCCCTGGTCGGCGATGATCTCGACATAGCGTTCCGCCACCGACACGAACAACAGCACGCCGGTGCGTTCGCGGGTCATGTGCAGCTTCTGCAGAAAGAACTGTTCCCGGGCGAGGCGATGGGCGCGCAGTCTTTTCACGTCGGCCGGAATCAGGCACATCTTCAGCGGCAACCAGTTGAACAGTGCCGCGGCCCCGAGGAAGGTGCAGATCTGCGCCAGGTAGGCCAGATCCCCGGGGAGCGGGTTCTCGAATACGGAAAGGACCCCGGGTACCAGCAGCGCCAGCAGCGCGGCCCAGAGGAACGGAATGTGGCGGTAGGCATCGCTGCAGGGGGTGATCACCGTGACCAGTTCGCCCTGTGTCTTCCGCTCGGCCGCGGCAATGGCCGCAGCGATGTGCTGTTTTTCGCGCTGTGTCAGAAACGCCATAGCTCACCAGCCTCCGGATGCCCCGCCACCGCCGAAAGAACCGCCTCCGCCACGGAAGCCGCCGCCCCCGGAGAATCCACCACCGGAGAAGCCGCCGCCACCGAACCCCCCGCCGCGGCTGCCCCGATAATAACCGCCGTAACGGCCGGTGGGACCGCCTCCGCCACCGATGAAGAAATGGAAGACCACCACGAAAAAGGCGATCGCCACGCCGACGGCCAGCGAGCCGAGCACCAGCCATCCGAACAGGACCGCGACCCCGCCCAGGACGCCCGCGGAAACCAGCCGGCTGCTGAACCAGCCCGCGGCGAATTCACCGATACCGATCAAGAGGATGAACAGGGTAAGAAAATGTTTGGGTTTATCCAGTGAATCGGCTTTCGGGGGCGTATAAGTGCCCTGCAGGGTCCCGAGTATGGCCTGTGTTCCGAGCAGGATGCCTTCGCTGTAGTGATCGTTGCGGAACTGCGGCAGGATGACCTGCTGGATAATCTCGTGACTGCGGGCATCGGTCAGGGTGTCTTCCAGCCCGTAGCCCACCTCGATGCGCACCTTGCGCTCATGCGCGGCCACGATCAGCAGCACGCCGTTGTTGCGATTCCCCTGGCCGATGCCCCAGTGGCGGCCGAGCTGGTAACCGTAGTCCTCGATGGCATAGCCCTGGAGTGAGGGCAGTGTCACCACCATGACCTGGTTGCCGGTCTCCTGTTCGTGCTGTTCGAGCTGCCGGGTCAG
>JAHKKL010000342.1 GCA_020027635.1 Gammaproteobacteria bacterium | reverse complement strand
TGCTCGGCTCGCTGAGCCCGCTGGTGAGCGAGGGCGTGACCATAATCGAAACGGAGGATCTCGACATCCGGATTGTCCCGGGGATCGAGGAAGGATTCAGCGGCGGAATCCTGCAGATACAGGAATCCTCGATGGATCGCCTACAGACGGTTGCCGAGGTCCTGGCGCAGAGCATGGTGCTGGCGGAATACGAGGGCAGCGGGACATGGGCGACACCCTGCTCAGCCTGCATCGCATGGTGGGACGGGTGGAGGTGGGTGAGAAGCCGGAAATCCTCTGGGATCATCCCGAGCTGGAACCGCTGTACGTGCGGCTCGAACGGGAATTCGAGATCCGCGAGCGCAAGCTGGCCCTCGAGCGCAAGCTAGAGCTGATTTCACGCACCGTGGAAACCCAGCTGGAGCTGCTGCAGGCCAAACACTCGCTGCGCGTCGAATGGTACATCGTCATCCTGATCGTCGTTGAGATCCTGCTGACGCTCTACGAACTGTTCGTGCGCAGCGGCTGATGCACCCATGGCGTAAACCGTGGGTGAGGAATTGTGAAAGGAATGTTCCATATCACATTGATAGTAATATAGATCAATAACTGCTTTTAACCCCTGCGCCGATGAATCCCTTCGAGTGATCACACGGCGCGGCCCGGCGGCCGGGTTGTAAAGCGGTCCCGTTTTGGGAATGATGTCGGTTTTTATTGGGCAGGGCCCGAATTCAGAGGTTTGTTATGAATGGTGCGTTAACGACTGAGGCGCAGGATCCGGCGGCGAAGGAAGCGAACACGGACGACGGCGGGGACAGGACGAATGCAAAGGCCGGGACCGGTCGCGATCCTTCCGCCGCGGAGCCGGTGTCTGCCGAACTCCCACCCAGGCGGCGCGGGATACTTCTGGGCACGCGCCCCGGAGCAGAGGCGCCTGCCGCCGCGGACGATGCGAAATCACTTGCCTGGATGGCGACGCAGGCGGTCAAGGCGCTGAACGCCGTCAAGGCCTCGCAACTGGAACAGGCGCAGGCGCTCAAGGCCAGGGCGGAAACTTCCCAGGATGAGCGGCCACTGGCATGGGAGGAGGAAGGCATCGCCCTCGATGCCGGTGAATCCGCGGGTCTCCCCGGGGGATACGTCCAGACGGTGCCCGCGCCCCCGTTACCCCTGGAAACGGCGGCCGTCGGACAGCCGGGCCAGGTCGTGCGGCCGATCGAGTCCCCACAGGAGGCGGTTACCGTCCAGCGGATCCCTGCCGTTGCCCGCGGGGCTTCCGCGCCTCGCGCGCCGGCGCGCCTGATTGTCATGCTGGGTATCCTGGCGTTGATCGGCTGGCTGGGATACCGGCACTGGATCGCCGGTGATCGCACCCCGAGCGAGGTGTCCGCCCCGACCACGGCGATCATAGAACCGGCCGGACCGGTGACGGGAGTGGAGTTGACCGCGCCGCCCATCAGCGTGGTGGCCGCGCCGAAATCGACGGCCGGACATACCGAACCCGCTCCCGCTGAGGTTGACACGGCGCCAGCACACGAGCCGGCGGCCGCTGCGCCGGCTGTCGTGACCACGGAACGCAACGAGCCGGCGGCACCGGCGACCAGTCCGCAGGCGGAGGCGGTGGCCGGTAATGCCCCGCATCCGGCGCAGGCGAATCCGGCATCCGCCGCGATGCCGGCAGCGCTTCCGCCAGCGCCCGCACCCGATGTAGCTGCAAGGCAACCGGCGTCCGCACCCGAAGTGACCGCAAGCCAACCGGCGGCACCGGCGCCTGTACCCGAAGTGACCGCAAAACAACCGGCGCCACCGGCTCCTGCACCCCGGTCGCAGTACCCGACAAACGGCTACGGTTACTATCCGCCGCCGTCTTCCTGGCAGCCTTACTACCGGCCCGCGTATCCACAGACCCCTGCACGCCAGTAATCTGCCGGCTTCGGGTGATTGCAGCGGACATGCCGGGAGGGCGCATCGGTGAGCGGGTACCGCTGACCGCCAACTATGGATACCGTGGTGGCGGGCAGCGGCTACGGAATTCCCCGGTCGATGGGACGCGGGGTTGTCCCGGCGCCGGCACGATCACGCACGGGGTCGGTCCCCGACAGCAGCACGGGTGGATATAGTCCGTATCATGTTCAGACGCCGCATCGTGCTTGCTGCCGTCCTGCTCGCTGCCGCGCTGGCGTTGCCTTCCCCGGGTGCCAATGCCGGCGGTCCCCCGGCGACCCACCGCCTGATCGTCAGGTTCGTCGACCCGGCGGATGGTGGCACGCAGGCAGGGGTCGATGCCGCGCTGCTCGGGCGATTGAGCCGGCGTGCCGGCATGGCGCTCACACCGCTTCATGCCATGTCCTACAACGCCCGGGTTTTCGCGTTGCCGCAGCGGGTGCCCGAGGCGGTGGTGGCCGCCATGGCCGCGCGGGTGGCGGCCGATCCCGCTGTCGCCTACGCGATACCGGATCGCGTGATGAAGCCCTTGTTCGTTCCCAATGACCCCCTGTATGGCCAGCAGTGGAACCTGTTCGAGGATGCGGGCGGGGTGCGTCTGCCGGATGCCTGGGATCAGGAGCGCGGGTCCCCGGCGGTCCTGATCGCGCAGCTCGACACCGGTATCCTGGCGCACGCCGATCTCGACCCGGTGAGGACGGTGCCCGGTTATGACTTCATCAGCGATCGGGACATGGCCAATGACGGCGATGGGCGCGATGCCGATCCCGCCGACCCGGGCGATTGGGTCGTCGCCGGTGAATGCGGTTCAGGCGAGCCTGCCGAGGCCAGTTCCTGGCACGGAACTCAGGTCGCCGGTGTCATCGGCGCGGCGACCGACAATGGCGTGGGCATCGCCGGAGTGAACCACGGCTCACGCCTGCTGGTGGCGCGCGTGCTCGGCAAGTGCGGCGGCTTTACCTCGGACATCGTCGATGCCATGCGCTGGGCTGCCGGCCTGCACGTTCCCGGCGTTCCGGACAACGCCAATCCCGTACGGGTGATCAACCTGAGTCTTGGCGGGGATGGCCCCTGTACCCGCCTGGAGCAGGACGCCATCGACGAGGCGAACGCCCGGGGAGCGGTGGTCGTGGCGGCGGCGGGCAACGAATGGGGCGATGTCGCCGATCAGAACCCCGCCAATTGCCAGGGCGTGATCACCGTGGCGGCCACGACGCGCAGCGGAGCCCGTACCGTATACACCAACACCGGCAGCGGGGTCGATGTGAGCGCGCCCGGCGGCGATGCGGGCGATGAGCTGATCGCGCTCTCCAACACCGGCAGCACCGTGGCGGCGGCGGATGATTACCTGCCGGTGGCGGGCACGAGCTTCGCCACCGCCGAGGTTAGCGGTATTGCCGGGTTGATGTTGTCGGTCAACGGGGATCTCAACCCGCAACAGGTGCGCGACATCCTGGTGTCGAGCGCCC
>JAHKKL010000341.1 GCA_020027635.1 Gammaproteobacteria bacterium | reverse complement strand
AGCCCGGCGGCGTCGCCGCCGGCGGCAAACAGCGCCAGGGTGTTCACCGCCGGGTCCGACCAATACCGCCGATAGGCGGCTTCCTCCAGAAAGAGGCGGCCGTGTTCGCTGGCATAGTCCCGAAAGACACCGGCGACGGCGAAATCACTCCACCCTGCGGGCGTCGGCAGGCGCAGATGATCGCCGGGCGCGAGACCGAGGTGGTAGGCCAGGGGTTCCGATACCAAAAGCCCCCCGCGGTCGAATGCGTCCCACACCGGGGCTGCGGCGCCCCCAAGCAGTTCGAAACCCCGCCGCGAGGGCGCCGCCAGATGGGCGCCGATCAGCGTCACCTGCCGTTCAGGCAAGCGCAGGGTGCGCTGGCGGTAGCGGCTCAGCGCCGCAACGCCGGGCAGCGTCGCGACTGCCGACACCACCGCGGCGGGCAGGGTTTCGCCCTCCCGGAAGCCGGCGGCCGCCACGTAGAGATCGGCGCGCAGCAGATCGTCCAGCCAGGCGGCAACGGCGCCGCGCATGCTGTCCACCATCACGCCCACACCGACGCCGGCGGACAGTGCCACCATCAGAGCGGCGATGGCGATCCCCAGGCGGGAAAGGTGCCGATCCAGGTTACGCACCCCCATGCCCAGGATGCCGGCCAGTGGCCGTGCGGCGAGCAGCCGATGCAACCCATGCAGCAGCGGCGGGGTGATCAGGGCGGCGCCGAGCACGAGCAGAAACAGACCGCTGAAACCCATCATCACCCCGCCCGGCACGACCAGGGCAACGGTCAGGCCGCACACCAGCGCCGCCAGTCCCAGCCCCGCGAGCCAAGGCAACCGGCGGTGCGTGGCCTGCTCCAGCGCCGCGCGCGAGAGCGTGGTGAGCGGCGGCGTCCAGGCGGCCTGCCACGCCGGCGCCAGGCTCGCGGCCAGCGTGGCCGCCAAACCCAGACCGCCGGCCTTGATAAACGCCACGGGATCCGGATGCAGTGCCGCCACGCTCACCTCGTAGTAAAGGTCGCTCACCGTCGCGGCGACCAGGCGCGTCAGCCCCTCCCCCAGCCAGACGCCCAGCAGCAATCCCAGCACCGTCCCCAGCACCCCGAGGATCGCCGCCTCCGCGAGGATGAGCCGGAACAGTTCCCGCGGCGTCACCCCGACGGCGCGCAACCGACCCAGCAGGCTGCGCCGCTGCACGATGGAAAAGCTCATGGCATTGAAGATCAGGAACATCCCCACCAGCAGGGCGAGCAGGCTCATGGCCGTCAGGTTGAGTTCAAAGGCGGCGGACAGACGGGTCACGCCCGCCGCGTCCTCGGCCACCGTCACGAGCTGCACGCTTTCAGGGAGGCGTTCCCGCAGCCAGTGCACGGCGGCGGCATCCAGGATCAGGTCCACGTGGCTGAGACGCCCGGCCAGACCCAGTACGGACTGGGCCGTGGCGATATCCACCAGCAACAGATCCTCGCCGCCGGCAGCACCTGCCGGGTCGATGGCCAGGAGGCTGAGCGCGGACAAGCGGTCCCGGTAAGCGATCTGCAGCGGGTCGCCCACCTTGACGCCGAATTGCCGGGCGGTGGCGGCGCCGAGCGCCAGCGCATCGGGACGGGTGAGCCAGTCGCCGATGAAATCCCGCCGCTGCGCGACCGCCGCGAGCCGGCCGCGGAACGGGCCTTCCGCAAACAGGTCCAGTCCGACCAGCCGGTAACGGCCCGCCTGTCCCGCCACCCGCACCCAGTCCGTCACCACCGGGGCCATGGGCGGGTGTCCCGGCTCACGTCGTAACGCGACATAGAGGGATTCGGGCAGTGTCCCGTCGGCGGCGATCAGCCGGTGAGTGGCCGCGCCCCGCAATTGCGCGGCGGAAAGTTCGAAGGAGGCGCGGGCGCCACGGTTGGCCAGGTCCACGGCGAGCACCACCGCCACGCCCAGCGCAATGCCTGTCAGCGCGAGCACGCCCTGCCAGCGGTGGCGCAACAAATAGCGCAGGCCGGCGCGCAGCAGCAGGGACGGAAAGGCGCGCCGCGGCATCAGACCGCCGTCACCTGGCCGTGGCGCAACGACAGGATGCGGTCGGCGGAGTGGGACACCGCCTCGCTGTGCGTGACCAGCAGCAGGGTAGCGCCCTTGCGGCGGACCAGTCCCGTCAGCAGGTCGATGATGCGCCGGGCGGTCTTTTCATCGAGATTCCCGGTGGGTTCGTCGGCGAGCAGCAGGGCCGGTTCGTGGACCAGCGCCCGCGCAATGGCGGCGCGCTGCTGCTCACCGCCCGAGAGGGTTTCGGGATAGCGCTCCCCCGCCCCCGCCAGCCCCGTTTCCGCCAGCAGCCGGCTTACCTGCTCATGGGCGCTCTGAGGTGACCGACCCAGCAGTTGCAACGGCAGCGCGATGTTCTCCGCCACGGTCAGCGTCGGGATGAGATTGAAGAACTGAAACACGAAGCCGATCCGCTCGCGCCGCAACAGGGTACGCGCGGGCTCACCCAGGCCATGGACCGCCACACCGTCGAGCAGGACGGTACCCGCATCCGGCGTGTCGATGCCGCTCATCAGGTTGAGCAGCGTCGTCTTGCCGCTCCCGCTCTCGCCAAGCAGAGCCACCACCTCCCCCCGGTCAAGCGTTAAGGAGAGCGCGTCGAAAACCACCTGGCGCGTGCCACGGGATTGATAGACCTTACGCAGTCTGTCGACGATCACAAACGTCATGGGGGCCATTGTGAACCCGCCGCCAAAGCCAGGCAAACCGGCGGTCATGCATCGACACGAGCCGGCATGCAGCCGGAACTTCGGCGCCGGAGAAGACCACGCCCTGCGCCCGGAATGACCAGGAACAGGCTCTTGGGCGCATCGCCCCTGACTTCATGGCTTTCGATCGTATAGCCACTCTTCAGGAACACGGTTCCGGGATGAGCTTGCCGCAGCACGCCGTGAATACATCCCTGTAGGCTCGCGTGCCGCCGTCGCTCCGGGCATCCTGCCCTCACGCGACACTTGCACATCCATGTGCATCGTCCTGGCGGCACACGGTTGCGGCAAGCTCATCCCGGACCGCGTGCCCCTGCAAAGCGGCAAGCGGACTGACGAAGACCTTCATAAGCCTGCTCGTCATTCCGTAACTCACACCACCGGTGAGCGAAACAACCGGCCGGTATTCGTATAAATACGTATACAGGATGTAGCCTGGGTTGAGCGACAGTGAAACCCGGGTTTCACTG
>JAHKKL010000340.1 GCA_020027635.1 Gammaproteobacteria bacterium | reverse complement strand
GACATCTGCGGCGAACAGCATAAGTACGCGATCCGGCCAGACGATGCTGCCTTCCGTCGTGATAACGCCCAAGCGATCACCGTCACCATCAAACGCCAGCCCGACGTCGGCCCGTACCTGCTTGACCACCCTGATCAGGTCTTTCAGATTCTCGGGCTTGCTCGGATCCGGATGGTGATTCGGAAAGTTGCCGTCAACCTCGCAAAACAGCTCCGTCACCTTGCAGCCGATTTCCTTCAGCAGCTGCGGGATGACATTGCCGGCCACCCCGTTTCCGCAGTCCACCACGACCTTCAGCGGGCGCATAATGGCCACATCGCCGCGGATGCGTTCGATGTAATCGGGCACCACATTGATCGATTCGACACTCCCCTTCCCGGAGATGAAATTACCCGCCTCGATACGCTCGCGCAGGTGCTGGATCGACTCGCCTGACAGGGTTTCGCCATCGATCACGATCTTCAGGCCGTTGTAGTCCGGCGGGTTATGGCTGCCGGTCACAATCACTCCGGTCTGGGTATCGAGATAATGGGTGGCAAAATAGAGCACCGGCGTCGGCACGCAGCCAATGTCCTTGACCTCGCAGCCGGTTCCCATGAGGCCCTCGATCAGGGCACTGGAAAGCGCCGGACCGGACAGGCGTCCGTCACGTCCGACGATGACTGTCCGGCGCCCCCGCTGCAGCGCCTCGCTGCCTATGGCGCGGCCGATCAGCTTCACCGCCTCCGCCGTTAGGGTCCGGTTAACCACGCCGCGTATGTCATAGGCGCGGAATATCGATGCATCCACCGTGATATTTCCTTGCTCTTCCTCCGCCTGCGCAAAATCCAGCGGGTCCTCCTCGACGATCATATCGTCCACATGCAGGGCATCGAAATCCGGCGCGGCAGTCGCGGCCGGTATTACCCTTGAAGGCATAGCCGCCGGCGAGACCCGTCATGAATTCCAGTGTCTCCTGCATCTCGTCGAGCCCATGCGGATATTCCCGGCGAACCTGCTCGTCACGAAAATCCTTCATCAGAGTCACGAGACTGATCTGGTCCTGGCGCAGGGCCGCCGTCAGGCGACTGAACAGCACCAGCGTGACGGCCGCCATGCCGCCGCCGGCCAGCAGGAACATCACCAGCACCACAAGGCTGATCTTGCCTAGATAGGCCATGCTGCCATGGGCCGGCCAGTAGGCAATCTGCCAACGGCTGCCCGATACTGCCTGTACGGCCCCTGGTTGCCCCTCCTTGTATTTCTGGTCACCCTGGTGACCGACTGCAACCGGGGTACCCTTGGCACCTAGCTGCTGCAACTCGAGATAACCATCGATGAGCACGGCGCCCTCCAGAATCCTCTGGAGCACCTCACCCGAAAGCGACAGCATGATCAACCCCACGACATCGCCGCCGGCCGGATTCACCACACGGCGCACGATGTTGATGTGCTGCTGGGGAGTGTTCAACAGCTGGACCTCGGCGGGAGGCGCCGATTCGCTGTGCTCAGCCTCCCGCATCTGGGCGAGCGCGGCATAGCTCAGCGGCGGTGAGGCGTTCATATCCACCTGGTCAATGCCAGGCGGGAGCAACTGGAAATTCAATGCCCTGGGAAACAGGTATGCGAGCGATTCCTCGCGCTGGCGAAGAGCGGATGCATTTCCCGCCATCAGCAGGGCGGCGATATCCGGCTCCTTGGCGAGCTGCTCCACGGCGGAACTGTAGATGTCGAGCAGCGTACCCAGCTGCGCCGCCGCTTGTTCGGTCGTCCTTGCATTGTCCTGCGCCAAAGCACGCGAGACGGCGATGGACATGAACTGGTAGACGAACAGGGCAAGCACGCCAAGCAGCAGCACACCGGCGATGAGAATCTGGAATTTCGTTTTGCCCAGGCTGGCTCGCCGGGCGGAACCGGCCTTCCCGCCCGCCCGCCTTGGCTGCGGCTTCGCTAGCCCGCCATCGGCCTTCCCGGATTTGGATAAGAAGGGTAGTGAGAAATTCATTTTTGTCCCTGGTGTTGTCAGAACTTATCGGCAGACCGCCGGCCTTGTTTACAGATCAATGACGACCGGTGTGGCCAAATCCTCCCGCACCGCGCGCGCTAGCCGCAAATTCCTCCACCACCTCGAAGTCGGCATGCACCACCGGCACGATCACCATCTGCGCGATGCGCTCGCCGGGTTGTATGGTGAAGGTTTCACACCCCCGGTTCCAGCAGGACACGAACACCTGCCCTTGGTAATCCGAGTCGATCAGACCCACCAGGTTACCCAGCACGATGCCGTGCTTGTGGCCGAGCCCCGAACGCGGCAACAGCATCGCGGCCAGTCCGGGCTCCTGGATATGAATCGCCAGTCCGGTCGGGATCAGCCGGGTCTCGCCCGGCGCGATCACCAGCGGGGCTTCGACACAGGCGCGCATGTCCATGCCGGCGGCGCCATCGGTTGCATAATGGGGCAAGGGAAACTCGTTCCCCAAACGGCTGTCGAGGATCTTAAGCTGGATTTTTTGCATGAAGATTGATCACTGATTCCCGGTTGTGATTGCCGTGATAGCGCGTGGCGACCACCGCCAGCAGTTGCCGCGCCAGGCGGTCCTTGTGGGTCCGCGCTAGCCGCGTGGAGCCGCCCTCCCAGAGGACATGCAGGGCATTGTCCTCCGCTTCGAAACCCATCCCGGCGCCGACCACATTGGCGGCGATCATGTCCAGCCCCTTGGCCCGCCGTTTCTCCGCCGCGTGGGTTTCGACATCCTCGGTCTCGGCGGCGAATCCGACGGTAAACGGACCGCCGGGAATCGCGGCCACGGTCGCAAGGATATCGGGGTTGCGCTCCAGCAGCAGCGTCATCTCAGGGGAGGACTTCTTGATCTTGCCGGCCGCCGCCGCGCACGGGCGGTAATCCGCCACTGCAGCGACGGCGATGAAGATATCGATGCTGGCGATGCGCTCCATCACCGCGCACCGCATCTCTTCCGCCGTCTCGACGTCAATACGCTCGACCCGCGCGGGGCAAGGCAGCGACACGGGTCCGCTGACCAGCGTGACCGTGGCCCCGGACTCCACGGCCGCCGCGGCCACCGCATAGCCCATCTTGCCGGAGCTGCGGTTGCTGAGATAGCGCACCGGATCAATCGCCTCGCGCGTCGGCCCGGCCGTCACCAACACCCGGACGCCCGCCAGGGCGCCGGTCAGGAACAAGCCGGCCAGCTGTCCGGCCAGCTCCTCGGGCTCGGGCAGCCGACCGGGGCCGGTCTCTCCGCAAGCCTGGCTCCCGTGCGCCGGACCGAAGACCCGAATACCGCGCCGGCGCAACAGCTCGATATTGTCCTGCGTCGCGGCATTCTCCCACATGGCGCGGTTCATGGCCGGGGCCACGGCCAGAGGCGCCTCGCAGGCCAGGCAGACGGCCGCCAGCAGGTCATTCGCCCGGCCCTGCGCCAGACGGGCCAGGAAATCCGCCGTCGCCGGGGCCACCAGCAGCGCATCCGCCCAGCGCGCCAGTTCGATATGCCCCATGGCGGCTTCCGTCGTAGGATCGAGCAGGTCGGTGTGCACCGCGTGACCGGAGAGCGCCTGCAGCGTCAGCGGCGTGATGAAGCGCGTTGCCGCGGCCGTCATCACCACGCGTACCTGCGCCCCCTGCTCGCGCAGGCGCCGCACCAGTTCGGCGCTCTTGTAGGCGGCGATTCCGCCGGTTACGCCCAGCAGGATGTGTTTTCCGGACAAGTGGCTCATGAGGCGAGAGTTTAACAAATGATCGGCAGCGACGGGCATGCTCCGTCACTCACGCAGTATGGCAATGATATCTCACCGCAAAGACGCCAAGGGCACAGAGAAAACCCAAGTATCAAAAAACAACAGCGAAGCTTGTTTATCATGTACCTGGATCCCACTGCGAAGTCACGAACCACTCTTTAGATAATTCCATGTTCCTCCATGGATTCCGTGGCAACAAGATTTTCTTTGCGCACTTCGCGTCTTTGCGGTTATTTTATCGCTGTTGGTGCCTGTTTTGCCTGTAGTACACCTATTCCAACGTTGACGACACGGAGGTTGTCATGGGAACCATCAGGGACTGGCCGGTGAGTGAACGGCCGCGTGAAAAACTGCTCGACCGCGGCCCGCAG
>JAHKKL010000339.1 GCA_020027635.1 Gammaproteobacteria bacterium | reverse complement strand
CGCTGGTCTGCTTGAGTTTCGACAGACGTTCGTTCCCGGGGTCGACCGCCAGTCCCCGTTCGAGATAGGTTCGGGCCTTGCGGTAATGGAACTGGTCGAGTTCCCGCTCCGTGAGATCCGCGTAGGTGTCGGCTACCCGTGCCACACCCGTTAACGCTTCCGCGTTGTCCGGGTCATCCTCCAGCACCCTGCGGTAATAGTAATAGGCGTTGTCTCTCTCCGGCGTCGTGAGGCGGTAGTCATCCAGCGCCACACGGGCGAGCCGCAGAAAATTCTCATGTTGTATAGCCAGGTCATCGCTCAGCCGCAGCACCACCGGGTGTGTTGCCGCCTCGACGGCAGGCGTCCGCACGGGTTGCTCCTTCGCCGCCATCATTGCGGGTTTCGTGATGAACCCTCCCGCGGTGAGGGCGAGCAGCAGCGCCACCGTGACGAACGCTGTCGCGCGGCGCAGTCGGGCATCCTCCGGAAGGATCTGTTCGAGATTTCGCCAGGCGGTCCGCACACGGGCAGACAAACGGGCTGATCGCACCTGCACCCACCCCGCAGCGATCAGATGTCGGGCGCGAGCGGCGAGATGCCTTGTGTGTGCGGGAATCCCGGAATGGCGCAACTCCCGGACCACCCCGGCTACGATCGTCGCGGGGAAACCCCGTGGCCTTTGCTCCCGAAGCACGCGGATCGCCTCGACCATTACGCCGGCGCTGGCGTAGCGGCCGTCCGGCGCTTTGGCGATCATTCGATCGAGCAGGCACTGATAGCGATCCAGCTCCGCGGGCAGTGCGGGGCAGGGCAGGGTCAAGTGGGCCAGGATGGTTTCGATGGGAGAGCCCCCCTGGAACGGCTTCTCGCCCGTCAGCATTTCATAAAGGATGATGCCGAGCCCGTAGATGTCGGCCCGCCCGTCCAATGGCTTGCATTCCGCCTGTTCCGGGCTGAGGTAATAGGGGCTGCCCAGCGCGGTGCTGTCCAGCGTCAGCCGGCTATCCTGGTCCAGCTGCTTGGCGATTCCGAAATCGGTAAGTACCGGGGTTCCATCCTTGCGAAACAGGATATTCGCCGGCTTGATATCGCGATGGATGATGTCCCTGCGGTGCAGGAAATCGAGGCAACTGCCAATGACCTCCAACAGTTCTATCGCCGCATCGGGGCTCATCCCCGCGCCGATGCGCTTCTCCAGGTCGCCGTCCTCGAGGTATTCCATGGAAATGTAGTGCCGCTCGCCGACGACGCCGATATCGTGGATGGTGATGATATTGCGGTGATTCAGCGAAGCGATGATCCGGCCTTCGTTGCGGAAGCGGCTGGATTGAACGGGGTTGTCGATATTCTTGAGCAGCTTGAGGGCTACCTGCCGCTCCAGGGATTCCTGTATGGCCAGGTAGACGGCCGCCATGCCGCCTTCGGCGATGGGCCGCACGATCTGGTAGCCCGGTATCCGCGGATACATGGTCTGGCGATTCAGCGACGAGCGGTTGCCGGGCGGCAAAGACAGCCCGACATCATTGCCGGTCGCCGCCAGGCGGGTTCATCGGGAATTTCCGGCACGGCAGGCATCACACCGGGAATGCGGGCACCGCCCCGCGTATGCGGCCAAGGAGATCGTTCAAGCACGGTGATGATCATGGAACCCAGCCTGGAACAAGGGTTAGTCACCGATATCGACCGTACACGCGAAATCTGAATGAGCTGCTGCACTTACCGGAACAGCCCGATTTCCCGGCGGGCAATGCCGGCTACAGGCAAAGCCACAGCATCAGAAATGTAGGGTTAGCGCTTTATGCGTAACCCACCAGGCGTTGCGAAGCAACACAACGCATTTCTTGATGAGTGCCTGCCGGCACAGCCGGTGGGTTACGGCACCAACGGCGTGCCTAACCTACCCTGCATCGATGGTGGAACCGCTGAAGTAAGCGCCATTCGGGTCAGGGGATACCTACGGCGGCCGGGTGCCGGAGGCTGCCAACTCCGGTCATTCACAAGTAATGACTTTCAATTATCCTGTGCCCTGGGAAGGGAACAGGATTCAAGTGATGAGAGTGTCACGCCGGACTAGTTGGTTGCGCGTGCGTTGGCGGAAACCGTGCCCTGAGCCGTCTCTTCCTTCTCGTAGCCCGCGGCAGCCCAGGGCGGGGTGCTGGGTACACGGCGCGCTTTCGCCAGCTTCTCGGTGAGTTCCGGACTCCCGGTCGTGATGGGCACCGGTATGCCGCGTGCATCGCGAGCCACGCTCTCGGCCTTCTCCCAGTTGACCTTGCCCGGTGAACCCGCCACTTTCGTCGCGACGACCTGTTCCATGGGTTTCAGGCTGCCATTCCAGCGCTTGGCGTCCTCGGCGAGCGGCTGGTGTACCTCGAGGTACAACTGACCGTCGCGCCACCCGGCTACGTAGGGTTCATTGATGATGCGCACCGGCGTTCCCACGGGGACCTCGGGGAACAGCCGGGCGATGTCCTCGGGATAGAGCCGTATACACCCGTGGCTGACCCGAAGGCCGACGCCATAGGGTTTGTTGGTTCCGTGAATGAGGTAGCTCGGAATGCTGAGGCGCATCGCGAAATCGCCGAGCGCATTGTCGGGTCCTGGGGGCACGACCGGCGGCAGCGGGTCACCCTGCTCGGCGTGCTCTTTGCGCACCGATTCGGGTACCGTCCATGCGGGGTTCACGATTTTCTGGGTGATGTGAGCCGTACCCTGCGGGGTTTGCCAGCCTTCCCGGCCGATTCCGATGGGGTGCGTGATGACCACGGCGGGTTCACCGGGTGCGGGTTTCGGGTAGTAGAAGAGCCGCATGGAGGCGAGGTTTAGCACCAGCCCCTCGCGCGGTCCATCCGGCAGCACGAATTGCGTGGGCAGCACCACCTGAGTGCCCTTGCCCGGCAGCCAGGGGTCGACACCCGGATTCGCGGCAACAATCTCCTCGTACCCCAGATCGTAGCGGCGGGCGATTTCGACGAGCGTATCCTCGTAGACGGTGGTGGTGACCTGCAGGTCACCGACGATATCCGTTCCTTCCGGCGGAAGCGGGAAGCGGTCGCTGGGAACGAGGGCCGGTGATGACGTCGCCCAGGAGTGGCGCCAGTCGGACAGCGTGGAACACCCGGACAGGAAGATTACAGCCCAGAACACCGCGGTAGCGGCAATCCAGGAACGGCGGTCGTGGCGTGATTTGAAAGTTTTCATGGTGCGAAGCATGAAGGGCATGGCCCCGGTTTG
>JAHKKL010000338.1 GCA_020027635.1 Gammaproteobacteria bacterium | reverse complement strand
CCGCCGTTCGGCTGGCGCATAGGGCCTCGTCCACGACCTTGCCCGCACCGTGACCGCAGCCGGGACGGATCGGATTGATGGTGTCGACGACCTTCTCGTCGAGTTTGCGTTCGAAGTGACATCCCGTCACCGCTAACAAAAATGCGGATGAAAACGACGCGGCGATCAGCAGGTTTCTTGTTTTCATGCGGCTACTCCTTCCTTAAGCCACCAGATCCTTAAAACTACCAGCCCGAAATCGAAACTCTGAAGCGGAATAAAAGTGGAACGACACGAAGAACGTCCCATCGTGACGAACGTGAAACTACTCTCGGGTTTTTCGCATGTCAATGGTAAATATTCCCTCTCCGGTTAATCGATCAACCGGCCTGCCCGCTCGGCGTTCAACCAGCGCTAACACGGCGCGCTGATGCGTTGGCGTCTTCATGGATGGTATCGGTGGCCTTCTCGCTGACCATGTAAACGGCGCTGACGATGAAAAAACCCGGAATGCGCGGAAAAATCGACGCGTCGACGATGCGGAGATTGTCGACATGGCGTACCCGGAAGCGGCTGTCCACCACCGCCATCGCATCATCCTGAGCTCCCATCTTGCAACTGCAGGACGCGTGATGGCCCCAGGCGTTGTACTTGGCGAACGCCTCGATCTGCGTCGGACTGCGCACCTCCGGGCCCGGTATCACTTCGCGTGCGATATGCTCGCGCATGCCTTCGCTTGCGGTGATAGCGCGCACGAACTCTATGCCGTGCACCAAACCGTCCAAGTCTTCTCCCCGACGGTCGTTGCCTTCGTCGAAATAATGAAAATTGATATAGGGCCTTTCGCAGGGATCGGTGGATTTGAGCCGCACCACCCCGGCCGCATTGTTGGTGTGGGCCTTGAGTATCGCCCAGGTGAAATGTTTATGATCTTCCGCGACCCGCTTCGAGTAACCCGGAACATAGCCGGCGAAATACCCGGGCATGCCGAAAACGAACAGATCGGGATTCGGTTGCTGCGGCGTCGATTTCTTGATGAACGATATGACCGTACCGTTGGTCGTAAACACGCCCTCGCCTTTCAGCCATTGCTGGTAAAACGGATTGGGCGCTTCCCACGGCTGTGGAATCGTGAAACTCATGCCTTGGAGCACGGAGAACTCTTTTTTCATCTCCGTGACCACGGCAACTTCATAGCGATCCTGCAGGTTCTCACCGACTCCGGGCAGATCCACCTGGACGGGAATGCCCAGATCCTGCAGATGCTGTTTCGGCCCTATCCCCGACAACATCAACAGTTGCGGTGTATTGAATGCGCCCCCGGAGAGGATCACTTCGCGGCGCGCCCGGATGGAACCCTCACTCGAGGCGAGCGCCTGCGAGGGTTGGCGATCCGCCCGATAGAGCCGTTTACCCTCTCGATATTCGATGCCGACGGCGATCTTGCGCGAGGGCCGGTCGCCGGACGGCTCTGCATCCGCCAGAAGGACCCGCGTGACCAGGGTGTTCAGCTTCACCGTCAGCCGTCCACCACAGCTACGCTCCACCTCCAGTATGTATTCCCGGGCGCCCGCCCGTTTGCCCCGATAAGTGGTCAACGGCATTTTACATAAGCCCTCGCTGCGCGATGTAACGCTGCGCCAATCGTTGGGGTCGAAGCGAGCTTTCAGGAGTTCCAGCGGTTTTCCAACATTCTGCTGCAGCGCCGTCAACACGCTACCCTGCAGCACGTCGCGCAACTGCCGGTCGCGGATGGCGCCGAGCACGGTATCCAGCGGCGGCAAACTGGTTGGCAGCCAGCCGGCAAAGCCGTGGCGAGCCCCGCTATCGACGCTAGCGTTAGCGTACTGGCAGTTTTCCAGGCGCTCGAAGTATTCCCGCATGCGTTCACTGCGCCATGAGGGGTCCCCGGTGAGTTCGGCAATATAATCCCAATCTTCGTTGTGGGGATAAATCAGGATCATCGCATTGTGCGCCGTGCAACCGCCCAGGGTGCTGCATCTCGGGTAAAACACCCCGTCGTATTCCGGGCAGAATTTGTCGTCCTTGCGGGAAAGGGCATAGTCCTTGAAATGCCTGACGAAAAAATCCCAGCGAAACGCCGGGTCTTCCGACGCCAAGGGATGAAACAGCGGAATGCGGTAATTCGCGTTTTCCTCAGCGCCGCCGGCCTCCACCAGTAAGACCTTATGGCCCTTGCGGGCCAAGTTGGCGGCCAAAGGTCCACCACCGGCACCGGATCCCACCACGATATAGTCGTATTCTTCGGTCGCGCCTGGTTGCCCGGATTCACAGGTCACTGGCGGTCGAGACCGTAGATAGCTCGCACAACCGCCCAGAAAGGCAGTCAGGGTGATAGCGGCGTTCAAGCACAACTTGGCGAAACCGCGCCGGGTGATGCCATCTCCTGCGTCATTCATCGACTTTTCCTCTGATATCTGATGTGCGTGGGTATCGTGATCAACATCCCGAATGAGCCGCGTCGACCTGCCCTGCGCCAATCATGAACAAATGACTGGCGCAGGCAAGAGGGTATACCGCCGGCGGGTTTCCTAGTAAGGAAACCGGTTGGTTGGAATCGACCGAACCGGTAGTGGAGACGCCAGAATTGATTTGCATTGTCTTTGACGGGAGGCCGTTTGCCGGTCTCAGCATGACAACGGCGCGCTGCATCGCCAGGAGTGTCGCCTGGAGTATGTTCAGCCGGTATATCTCCTCGATGCCGGCACGGCCCACCGCCCAGGCAATGACCTTTTGCGTGATTTCCAGGTAAAGGGCCTTGCGACGTGACGGCGTGAGCTGTTTTGAATCCTTCAGTCCGTTAACGGGATTCTCCGGATCCAGTATGACCGCCGCGGCGATGACCGGACCCGCCAGCGGTCCGCGACCCGCCTCGTCCACGCCTGCGATATGCCTGCCGGGGATATCAGGCGGATTAATCGCCATTGCGACCCACCAGGTCCAGCACGGCAGCGGCGGCAGCGCGGTTGGCGTCCCGCCGCAAGTCGGTGTTGATAGCGGAAAATACCGTCCCCAGCTCGGTGGTGAAGCGCGGATTGTTGATCAGCCGCAGAGGATCTCCGCCCCGAGTTTCTCGGCCGTCAGTCCGTGTTGGATGATCTCCCGCACGATCGGCCGGCCGGCCAGCAGGTGGGGGGTAGTTGCTCGACCTTGAGGAAAGGTTGGTTTGTACTGCCTAGACTCCGAACGCCAACTATCGTACCCGACAAGCCCCGCGCTTGGATATCAATCCCTTTGGTT
>JAHKKL010000337.1 GCA_020027635.1 Gammaproteobacteria bacterium | reverse complement strand
GCGCCCTCGTCGGTCGACATGCCGAGCTCGGCTAGTATGCTCGGCTTTTCAATATGCCGTTTGAATTCCCTTTCAAAGTAACGGCACAGCCGTTCTTCAAAGATCGCTAGTTCGTGGCTATCCGGGCCGAAGATACCAGCATTCGTCAGCCTGCTGAGGAGCTGCTCCGGAGTTGTGCCCAGGTCCAGGTCCTTTGCACCCTATTTATCAGGGGTTTATGTGTAGCCTAGGTAGGCAGGACAGGTACAAATGTGTACTAGATTGAAAATCACCTGCCCAGGTTTAGGCGCTTGATACTGGCGGGTAATTTATCGCCATCATTGGTTCTGAGCAACCGGAATGTCCGGCAGCATGTTCTGGATCCGCATGACGACGTCAAATTGTGTCTTAAAGGCATCAAGACATTCCGGATCAAAATGAATGCCACGCTGTTTCGCCATGTAGTCAAGCGCGGTTTGCATTGGCCAAGCATGCTTGTAGGGGCGTTCTGACACTAGCGCGTCATAGACGTCTGCAACAGCGACTATCCTTGCAGCTATCGGAATCTCATCGCCCTTCTTGCCGTAGGGATAACCCGACCCATCGAACTTTTCATGGTGTCCCAACGCAATCACCGCACCCATCTTCAGGAACTTTGACGGGCTGTCCTTGAGTATTTCGTAGCCTATCAATGTATGTTCCTTCATTATCTTGAATTCCTCCGGGGTCAGTTTCCCCGGTTTCAGCAGGATGCTGTCCTTGATCCCGATTTTGCCTATGTCATGCATGGGTGCCGCCATCTCTATCACGTCGGCATCATCACCGGTGAAGCCAAGCTCCTCGGCGATGATTCTTGAGTATTTGGCCATGCGAATGACATGGTTACCCGTCTCCTCATCGCGGTACTCGCCAGCCTTGGCAAGACGCAGGAGGGTCTCGCGTTCTCTCAGCCGTATCTCGCTGGTCGCCTCGGCAACACGACGTTCCAGCCAGCGCGATCGATCACGGATAATCTTGTACTGCTGATGCTGTGTCAGAAGGTTACGGCAACGTGCCCGGCATTCGTGGTGATCAACTGGTTTCATGAGGAAATCTGTCGCGCCGACTTCCAGTGCGTCATAGCGGACGCTCCTGTCCTCGATGGCGGTGACCATGATAACCGGGATATGTTCACAGGCAGGATCGCGACGGAACTTCCGTATGAATTCGATGCCGTTCATCTCCGGCATCTTGTAGTCTGTCAACACGAGATCAACTGGATTGCGCATGGTCCAGTTGAGCGCCTCCAGCGGATCGGCAAATGACTGGATATCCATGCCGTCCTCCATCGATCTGACCAGCTGAACGAGGATCTGACGGCTGGTCATCTGGTCATCAATGATTACGATTGTGGTCATATCTCAGTTCTCTTCAGATACCCATGAAAATCCGACTGAATCCGTCCTCTCTTGCACGTCCTATCGCTTTATTCATATGTGACTTAAATCACATAACTAATTGAATTGTATTAGTAATAAAAGGTTCTCTCTCGCACTCAGGAATATCGGCATAACATTGAAAAAGTTAAGTCAATTAAAGGGTTGCATGCACGGATGGGATTATTAGAGAGCTGTTTATGCGTGTTATTACCGGGACACGATGTTTGTCTGAAATAGTTCCGGGCATGCGCGAAGGCGTCCTTGCAGACTGACAAGTGGCCGGTACAATAGCCGGCAATATATTCAACGAGGTCGTCGATGAACCCGGAAAACGAAGATCAACAGCAGACGCCTTCTTTTTTCAGCGTGCTGGGAAGTGTGATAGCCAGTATGTTCGGGGTGCAGAGCACGCGCAGACGCGAGGCCGATTTCACTCGCGGCAAGCCAATTCACTATATCCTGGTGGGCTTGCTGGTAACTGTGGTATTTATATTGACGGTGTGGGGTGTGGTAAAACTCGTACTCAGTGTTGCCGGTGTTTAGAGAGACCGAATACGCTGTTGCTGTTCTTCCAGACTGTTGATGTCAGTTCTCAACTCGGCGGCGCGTGCGTGTTCTTTTTCCACGACTGCTTGCGGTGCCTTGTCAATAAAACTGGTATTCGTGAGTTTTCTTTCGCAGTGGTCCAATTCGTTAACTTTCCTGTCCAGTTCTTTGGACAGCCTGATAAGTTCCGCTTCCTTGTCGATCAAGCCGTAAAGCGGAATGAACAGCTTCATCTCACCCAGCAGGGCGGTAGCCGATTCCGGTGCGGTTTTGTCCGGTGCCAGCCAATCCACGGATGCAACACGTCCCACCGTCACCAGGCAATGCAAGTTTCCGGAGAGGCGTTCACGATCAAGGGTCGAGCCATTCTGCAGTATCACCGGCAGGGGTTTGCGCGGGTCGATATTCATGCCGCTGCGGATCTTGCGAACGCCAATGATGAATGCCTTTAACCACTCTATTTCATCGATGGCATTCCGATCGTACAGATGGTCACCCGGGGCGGGGTAGGGTTGTTGCATGATGGTTCCGCCGGCAATGCCTGCCAATGGCACCATCCGCTGCCAGATTTCCTCTGTTATGAACGGCATGACGGGATGCGCGAGTCGCAACAGCGTCTCCATGACGCTGACCAGCGTTCGGCGAGTGCCGCGCTGCGCCGCCTCGGCGCAGTTCGGGTCGGTTAGAACCGATTTGGAGAGCTCCAGGTACCAGTCGCAGTACTCGTCCCAGATGAATGAATAGATCGCCTGGGCCGCCAGGTCGAAGCGGTAATTGTCGATTGACCCCGTGACCTCGCGCACGGTGTTGTGCAGCAGGGAACTGATCCACCGGTCGACGGCGTTCAATTCGATCGCGTGGCCGCTCTGTCCGCAATCCCGGCCTTCGGTGTTCATCAGGACATAGCGCGCCGCGTTCCAGAGTTTGTTGCAGAAGTTTCGGTAACCTTCTATCCGGCCCAGATCGAAATTGATATCGCGTCCCGTCGAGGCCAGAGCCGCAAAGGTAAAACGCAGTGCATCGGTCCCGAATGCGGGTATGCCGTCCGGGAAATCCTTGCGCGTCTGTCTCTCGATCCTGTCCGCCATCTGCGGCTGCATAAGACCGGCGCGTCGCTTGGTAACCAGCGCCTCCAGGTCTATACCGTCGATAAGGTCGAGCGGATCCAGAACATTGCCCTTGGACTTGGACATCTTCTGGCCGTGCGCATCACGAACCAAACCGTGGATATAGACCTCCCGGAAAGGGACATCTCCCATGAATTTCAGTCCCATCATGATCATGCGTGCGACCCAGAAGAAAATGATGTCGAAGCC
>JAHKKL010000336.1 GCA_020027635.1 Gammaproteobacteria bacterium | reverse complement strand
TGCACAGCCGCGCATAAAATGCCTCATATCGGTGCGGGCTTTTCACCCTGGAATCCGTGTGCAGGGTTAACCCCTTGATTCTCGGGTGTCCCGCGATTGGCATTCAATTTGCAGCTCGCTTATCGCGGGGGATCGACGCCGTGCGGCATCACCGGGTCTGCTCCCCAATGACAGTAATAGGTGACTAGGGTTCCGGTCCGCCACTGGCGGATGACTGGTCCGAGAGTCGCCGACCTCTCTTGCA
This sequence comes from Gammaproteobacteria bacterium, assembly GCA_020027635.1. Classification (GTDB taxonomy): domain Bacteria; phylum Pseudomonadota; class Gammaproteobacteria; order UBA9214; family UBA9214; genus CAVQCA01. Next base: position 3,016 of record JAHKKL010000336.1, on the reverse strand, counting down.
GGGGTTACACGGCGGGATAAAAGCCCGGGAGGTCGGCACGTTTGGTCTCCCCGTGAAGATTATCCAACCGCAACCAGCAAGGGAGAAAGTCATGAGCCTCCAGAACACCCGCACCACGCGCGTTTTCCATCTCTGCGCCACCCTCCTGCTGACCTTCGCCCTGGCCGCCGGCTCCGCGCCCGCCCTGGCGAAGGACAGCTTCCGCATCGCCTGGAGCATCTATGTCGGCTGGATGCCCTGGGACTACGGTGACCAGGCGGGGATCGTGAAGAAGTGGGCCGACAAGTACGGCATCAAGATCGAGGTCGTGCAGATCAATGACTACGTCGAGTCCATCAACCAGTACACGGCCGGTGGCTTCGACGGCTGCGTCATGACCAACATGGACGCGCTCACCATCCCCGCCGCCGGCGGCGTCGACTCCACCGCGCTGATCGTCGGCGACTTCTCCAACGGAAATGACGGCGTGATCCTCAAGGGCAAGAAATCCCTGGCGGACATCAAGGGCCAGAAGGTCAATCTGGTGGAGCTGTCCGTGTCCCATTACCTGCTGGCGCGCGCTCTGGGCAGCATCGGTTTGGGCGAGAAGGACATTACCGTCGTCAACACCTCCGACGCCGACATGGTCGCGGCCTACGCCTCGCCCGATGTCACCGCCGTGGTCACCTGGAATCCGCTGCTGAGCGAGATTCTGGCCACACCCGACAGCCACGAGGTGTTCGATTCCAGCCAGATCCCGGGCGAGATCATCGACCTGATGGTGGTCAACACCGGCACCCTCAAGGCCAACCCGGCGCTCGGCAAGGCGCTGACCGGCGCCTGGTATGAAATCATGTCCCTCATGTCCGGCAAGGACAAGGCCGCCGTCGCGGCGCGCACCCAGATGGGCAAGGCGTCCGGCACCGACCTGGCCGGTTACGACGCCCAGCTTGCCACCACCCGCATGTTCTACCAGGCCGCGGAGGCGGTGTCCTTCACGCGCGGCGCAGAGCTGGTTGACACCATGAAGCATGTCGCGAAGTTTTCCTTCGATCACGGGCTGCTCGGCGAGGGTGCTCCGGACGCCGGCTTTATCGGCATCTCCTTTCCCGGCGACAAGTCTCTCGGAGACAAGGCCAACATCAAGCTGCGCTTCGATGACGCCTACATGGCCATGGCCGCGGACGACAAGCTCTAGCACAGGTTAGGAAACAAGTGAAACGGCTGATCAACCGCCAGCCTGGCCCCATGCTGCGCCTGTCGCTGGGGATGCTGCCGTTCCTGTTGCTGCTGGCGCTCTACCTGGCCGCCTCCCACACGCGGCTCGCGGAGAACCCCAACGACAAGCTGCTGCCTTCCTTCGCCAGTTTCGGCGAAGCCGTGCAGCGCATGGCGCTCGAACCCAGCCAACGCAGCGGCGACTACCTGTTGTGGGCCGACACCGGCGCCAGCCTGAAACGGCTGGCGCTGGGGGTCGGCATCAGCGCGCTCGCCGGCCTGGTCTTCGGTGTGCTGCTCGGCAGCATCCCGTACCTGCGCGCGAACCTGGCGCCGTTCGTCGCCGCCCTGTCGATGATTCCGCCCATGGCGATGCTGCCGATTCTCTTCATCGTGTTCGGGCTGGGCGAGGTCTCCAAGATCGTGCTGATCGTCATCGGCATCACGCCCTTCATCATCCGCGACCTGCAGCAGCGCGTGCGCGAGCTGCCGGCGGAGCAGATCATCAAGGCGCAGACGCTGAGCAGCTCGAGCTGGCAGCTCATGCTGCGCGTGATCCTGCCCCAGGTGCTGCCGCGGCTGCTCGACGCGGTGCGCCTGTCGCTGGGCAGCGCCTGGTTGTTCCTGATCGCCGCCGAGGCGATCGCCGCCACGGAGGGCCTGGGCTATCGCATCTTCCTGCTGCGCCGCTACCTCGCCATGGATGTGATCCTGCCGTACGTGGCGTGGATCACCCTGCTCGCCTATCTCACCGACCTGGCGCTGCGCCTCATCTCCCGGCGCGCGTTCCCGTGGTTTCACGCGCAGACCGGCGGAGGCGGTGCATGAGCCTGATCGCCTTCAGCCAGGTCTGGAAGGAATATGGCGGACACGTGGTGCTGGAACGTCTCAACCTGACGGTGAAGCCGGGGGAATTCTGCACCATCGTGGGCGCCTCGGGCTGCGGCAAGACCACCTTCCTGCGCCTGCTGCTCGGCGAGGAGCAGCCGACCCGCGGGCGCATCCGCCTCGACGGGCGCGACCTGCCGGGCGAACCAGGCCCGGACCGGGGCGTGGTGTTCCAGCGCTATTCGGTGTTTCCGCACCTGACGGTATTGAAGAATGTCATGCTCGGCCTGGAACTTAAGGGCGCGCGGCTGACCGGCCACCTGTTCGGCGCCGCCCGGCGCGCGGCCCGCGACCGGGCGCGGGACATGCTCGACTCCGTCGGTCTCGGGCAGGCGCTGGAAAAGTATCCGGCGGAACTCTCCGGCGGCATGCAGCAGCGTCTCGCGCTCGCCCAGTCGCTGATCATGCAACCGCGCATCCTGCTGCTGGACGAGCCGTTCGGCGCGCTCGATCCCGGAATCCGCGCGGACATGCACGAGCTGGTGCTGAGGTTGTGGGAGCAAAGCGGCCTGACGGTATTCATGATCACCCACGACATCAAGGAAGGCTTCCACCTTGGAACCCGCCTGCTGGTGTTCGACAAGGTCCGCATCGATGCGCAGGCGCTGCATGCCTACGGCGCCACCATTACCTATGATCTGCCGCTCGCGCGCACCGCGGCCGGCACGCTCGAGGACATCCGCCGGCACGTGGAGGAAGAGGTCCCGCGCGCCCTGGAGGCGGCGGTCAACTGACAACCTGAGATACTGGCGATGACCATGACAGAGACGCTGCGAGGAACACGGCAATGACGGCTACGAAACTGGACCCGGCGCGCATCGTGCACCAGGACACCCTGCCCGGCGCGCGCTACTGGTCCTTCATCATCCGGCGCGGCTACTGCCTGCGCTTGACCGACACCGAGGGGGGCGCGAACTGCTCCGCCCTGCTC
>JAHKKL010000335.1 GCA_020027635.1 Gammaproteobacteria bacterium | reverse complement strand
GTTCGACGTGCTCGACGGCCCCGCGGGCGACGATGCCAGCGTGCGACCCAACCAGATCTTCGCGGTCAGCCTGCCGCACAGTCCCCTGCCCGCCGAGGCTCAGGCCGCCGTGGTGGCCGAGTGCGCACGCGATCTGCTCGGCTCCTACGGCCTGCGCTCGCTCGCGCCAGCGCATCCCGACTACCGGCCGCGCTACCAGGGCGGCGTATGGGAGCGCGACAGCGGCTATCACCAGGGACCGCTGTGGGGCTGGCTGCTCGGCCATTACGCCCTCGCGCATTACCGCGTGAACGGCGATGCGGCCGCGGCGCAGCGGCTGCTCGAACCGGTGCAGGATCACCTGCGCGATGCGGGACTGGGCACGGTGAGCGAGATCTTCGACGGCGACCCACCGCACACCCCGCGCGGCGCCCCGGCGCAGGCCTGGTCGGTCGCCTGCGTGCTGGAGGCCTGGTGGCGCATCGAGCAGGCGCGCCGCGCGAGCCGCACGACAGACCCTGCAACACCACGAATATCGTCGAACACTACAGTTAATGAATCACTGAACAACTCCAGGCTTACCGATATGGACGTCCCCTCTCCCACCGCGGAGGGTGTCGCGAAAAGTGTTCACAATCCCGTAGGGTGCGCCGTGCGCACCGGAGAGAACATGCAAGCGGTTGATTCATGGTGCGCACGACGCACCCTACGTTGTTTTACAACACCCTCCGCCGGGAGCACCCGGACACCGGGTGTAAAAGGGGCAGGGTGAGGGAAGTTCAATGAAACGCCCCCTCACCCTAACCCTCTCCCCCGCTTGTGCGGGGGAGAGGGGATCAATCAGATTCCTTTAACAGTGATGGCAGCAGACAGAATTCGGAGGCATACGACATGGCAACAGCTGAACTGAACGCGGAGCGGCAACGCCTGGAGCGGCAGCACGAGGGCCGCGAGAACTGGCGCCTGTGGGGACCCTACCTGGCGGAGCGCGCCTGGGGCACGGTGCGCGAGGACTACAGCCAATACGGCGCCGCCTGGGAATATTTCGACCACGACCAGGCGCGCTCGCGCGCTTACCGCTGGAACGAGGATGGCATGGGCGGCATCTGCGACGAGCAGCAGCGGCTGTGTCTCGCGCTCGCGCTGTGGAACGGCCGCGATCCGATCTTGAAGGAGCGCGCCTTCGGCCTGACCGGCAACCAGGGCAACCACGGCGAGGACGTCAAGGAGTATTACTTCTACCTCGACGCCACACCGAGCCACAGCTACCTGCGCTATCTGTACAAGTATCCGCAGGCGGAATACCCCTACGCCCGGCTGGTCGATGAGAACCGGCGCCGCGGCCGGCTCGACCCGCCCTGCAGCCTGCTCGACACCGGCGCCTTCCACGAGAACCGCTACTGGGATGTCGAGGTGCGCTACGCCAAGCGCTCGCCGGAGGAGATCCACGCCAACATCCTCGCGCACAACAGCGGACCCGAGGAGGCGACGCTACACCTGCTGCCCACGCTGTGGTTCCGCAACACCTGGTCCTGGGGCGACGCCGGCATCGAGAAGCCGATACTGAAGGCGATCGCGCCGCCCAAGGGCGCGGCATGGGCGGTGCAGGCGAGCCACCCGACGCTCGGCAGCTATTACCTCTACGGGCGCCAGCCGGCCACCGGTCTCTATACCGAGAACGAAAGCAACGCCGAGCGGCTCTGGGGATGCCCGAACGTCACGCCCTGGGTCAAGGACGCCTTCCACCGCTATCTCGTCGAAGGAAAACACGATGCCGTCAACCCGGCATCGGAGGGCACCAAGTTCGCGGCCTGGCATCGCTGCAGCGTCGCGCCCGGGCAGAAGGCGGTGATCAACCTGGTGCTCTCGGCCCGGCCGCTCGAGGAACCCTTCGCGCGCAGCCAGGTGACCTTCTCGCAGAGCCGCTCCGAGGCGGATGTGTTCTACGACGAGTTGCTGCCCGATGCCATCCCCGAGGATCACCGCATTACACGCCAGGCGCTGGCGGGCATGATCTGGAGCAAGCAGTACTTCCACTACGACGTGTCGCGCTGGCTCGCGGGCGACCGCCTGCCGGCGCCGGCCACGCGCCGTTACGGACGCAACCGCTACTGGAAACACTTCCGCGCGGGCGATGTGATCTCCATGCCGGACACGTGGGAGTACCCCTGGTTCGCGGCCTGGGACCTGGCGTTTCACTGCGCGGCGCTCGCGCTCATCGACATCGACTTCGCCAAGGACCAGATCGAACTGATGGTGAAGGAAAACTACTTGCACCCCAACGGCCAGATCCCCGCCTACGAATGGGCCTTCGGCGACGTCAACCCGCCAGTGCACGCCATGGGGGCGCTGAAGGCCTACCGCAGCGAGCGCGTGCAGCGCGGGCGCGCCGACCGCGATTTCCTGCTACGTGTGTTCAACAAGCTGCTGCTCAACTACGCCTGGTGGATCAACCGCAAGGACGCCGAGGGCCACAACGTATTCGAGGGCGGCTTCCTGGGTCTCGACAACATCTCGGTGTTCGACCGCTCGAATCCGCTGCCCCCGGGCTACAGCCTCAAACAGGCGGACGCCACCGGCTGGATGGCGATGTTCGCGCTCAATATGACGATGATCGCGCTGGAACTGGCATACGACGACCCGGACTACGAAGACATCGCCATCCAGATCTTCGAACAGTTCCTCGCCATCGCCAATACGGTCGCCGGTCATGCCGACGGCGGCGTCTCGCTGTGGGATCCGGAGGCGGGCTTCTTCAAGGACCTGGTCACCACACCGGACGGGAGCTACCACCGCATCGACGTCTATTCCTGGGTGGGGCTGATCCCGCTGTTCGCCTGTGAGGTCGTGGACCGGCGGCTGCTCTCCAGGGTTCCGCGTTTTGCACGGCTGCTGAGCCAGCATAAGGGCGGGTTGTTCCAGGGCAACTACATCTGCGCCTGCCCGGAATGGGAGAATGTCCGCGGCGAACGCCTGCTGTCGCTGGTGGATCACACCATGCTGCCGCGCATCCTGCGGCGGCTGCTGAACGAGAACGAATTCCTCTCGCCTTATGGCGTGCGCAGCGTCAGCAAGCTGCACGCCACGCACCGCGAACTCGGTCACCTGCCGGGCGTAGGCCAGACGATGATCGAGTATGTACCCGGGGAATCGAACTCGGGGCTGTTTGGCGGCAACTCCAACTGGCGCGGACCTATCTGGATGCCGACCAATTTCCTGCTGGTGCAGGCGCTGGAGAAATACCACCGCTTCCTCGGCGACGAGTTCACCGTGGCCGTGCCCTGTCTGGACGGT
>JAHKKL010000334.1 GCA_020027635.1 Gammaproteobacteria bacterium | reverse complement strand
CCCATCGCCAGAACTGCGTTCTTTATGTTCGAAAGCGTTTTCATATTCTGCATGGTACACAGCAATACCAGTGCCATATATAAGTTATTGAAATTATTAACGTATTTATATTTTTAAGTGTGGTGATCTGTAGTAAATCACCTCCTGGATGTGCGATTTCCGCAACGAAACCAGAATGGAGGAAAGTATGTGAGAGGTCAGGGGCTGACGGTTTGGAGTTCGGGGCTAGTGAAAGGTTGTTTGAGTTTCACAATCCACTGACCGCTGACCACTTCAACGGGCTATCTTGAGCGGGGCTGCAGCGTTTCGGCCTCGTATTGAGAAAAGAGACGTTTGGATTCCGGGTGCAGGGAGGCATGGCCGTGAGGGATGCCGACAGATCGAAACAACGGGGCGAGCTTGCCCGAGGGATGCAGATAGCCGGCTCGCAGCGGCACGGTCCGGCGGTTGTGCCGGACCAAATGGCAGGGAGTCGGCCTGATGCTGGAGAGCCAGGCGGCGATATCCTGGGGATTGCCGATCGACGCGGACAGCAGCAGCAGGCGGGCCTGGGATGGACAGAAAATAATGGTTTCCTCCCAGACCACGCCACGCTCCGGATCGGCGAGGTATTGCGATTCATCCATAATCACCAATCCAAGGGTATCCAGCCGCACGTCGATTTCACCGCCCGCCGCATCGTACAGCAGGTTTCTGAGGATCTCGGTCGTCATGATCAAGAGCGGCGCGTGCGTGTTGTCCCGACGGTCTCCGGTCAGGATGCCCACACGGTCCGCGCCGAATAATTTTGAGAACTCGGTAAATTTGGTATTCGAAAGGGCTTTCAGCGGGGATGTATAGATGACGGTGCGCTCGGTGTCGATCGCCCGCCTGGTGGCCTCGACCGCCACGTACGTTTTGCCGCTGCCGGTCGGGACGCTGACGATGACGTCCGTTTCGGCCAGATGCGCCAACGCTTCGTCCTGCCAGGGGTCCGGCACGAACGGACTGGGCTCCGGGACTCCGATGCCTTCCAGGAAAGCCTTGAGGTCGGTCGCCGGCTCGGCCGACTCCGGTTCGCCGGAAACAGACTGACGACGGGGGCTGGCCGGCTCCGTTCTCGGCTGCGCCTGTGGCCGGCTCTGCTGCCGGTCGCCGTCCTTCATCAACGCGAGGAGGTCCGATTCCAACCCGGCCCGGTTCGTGGCCGTGCTGCGCAGCAGCGCCTCGATAAGCCGGCGCTTGCCCAGTCGGAAATGCCTGGGGATGCGGCCGCGCCCCAGCTGGTGCAGCAGGGACACCGGCTGCACCGCGAGTAATTTTTCAAGTTCGTCGGTGGTCATAAATTCGGTGACGCGTGATGCGTAACGCGTGACGGGTGGGAGAGGACCGGCTGCTGATTGGTTTTATAACTCGTCACTTGTCACCTGTCACTCGTCACGGTAGTTCTTCCAGCACGCCGCGGCGTAATGCCTTGATTGCCTTGTCGGCGGTATCAGCCAGTCCTCGGTGGGTTCCCTTGAGCGTGTGGAGCTGCGACAGGTATTCCAGCGTCCGGGCCAGCAGCCGGTAGATGTCGCCCTCCGCCATGGTGGTCGTCCGGCAGAGACCAAGCCACGTCAGGTTCAGATCGCTCACCCATCGCTCCGTCAGGGCGGCCACGTCGGCACGCAAGAGCGGAGGATCTTCGTGTGGCGCCAGGGATTCCGCCAGCCGCCGGACCTGCCACATGACCGTGGACAGACCGGGGCTCATGCGAGGGAATGAACCGGGGCGGTCGTTATCGTGCGCGATGCTCGACATGATTGCCGCCAGGACATGGGGTTCCACGCCCGTGAAGGCTTCGGCTCGGATCAATTCGGTGATCAGCAGCGAATGGTCCATGCGGATCAGCCGGGCCCATTCGCCGTCCGCCGTCAGTTGGCAGGTGGGCGTGAGATAACCGAATTGCTGGAGAACATCCGTGCGGGATTGGAACCGGTGCCAGAGGCCGGTGCGCAGGGCGTGAATCATTTTCTGATGCCGTTGGACGTCCTGCCTGAGCTTCAACGCCGTGGCGTGGTCCTTCTGGCAGGCCGGTCGTGACGAACAGGTGGGGCAAGGGAAGTCGTCGGTGAGTGTCAGGGCCACTTCCCGTTCCTCCGGTTCCGGCTGCACGAGGATGGGCAGCACGGGGAGGCGAACAGGCAGCTCCGACAGATGGCCGGTCAGTTCATCCAGACTGTGCGGGGCACACCAGGGGTAGGCAGGCGCTTCCTGCACGTCGAACATCCGGTCGAAGACTTGCGTCACCGTCGAGGCCGGGCATTCGGTGACGGCGCCGGCTTCCCGTACGACTGTCACCATCGGGCTCTTTTGTCCGCGGCTCCGGTACTGCCGGAGCACGATGCCGCGGCCTCTCGTTAAGCCGACGACGCGGCCCGGCGTCAGAAAATGCAGTCGCGAGGTCAACTCGGGCGGTTCCTGGCGCTTGGGGTGCACACGCTGCGATTTTCTTTTGCGGGCCTGATCGAAGGACTGCCATTGCGTGATCCAGTCCGTGCAGACGCGGGGACCGTAGGGTTCCATCTGGACGTGCAGTGCGTCCAGCTTGCGCTCCAGCGTTTCGGCCCGCCGGTTGAGCTGGAACTGCGCAAAGCTTCTGGCCAGGATGGATTGAATCTGGCCCAACGGGTGGGCTTTCAACAGGTTGAGCGCCATCGAATAGCTGATTGAAAACTGGCTGTCGATCGGCTCGGGCTGTCCCGTCAGGCCCTTGGTGATGACGCCGAGGTCGATGTAGGGCGAGGGGGTGACGACCGCGAAGCCGACGAGATCCTTCCCCCGGCGGCCCGCCCGCCCGGCCAGTTGCTGCACCTCGCTGTTCGTGAGATCGGTGAAGTCTCTCGTCTTGCGCACGCTCGATTGCGTGATCACGACCGTGCGGGCGGGGAAGTCCACGCCGGCAGCCAGCGTCGTGGTGGCGAAGACCGCGTCGAGAAGCCCCTGCCGCATCAGTTCTTCAATGGCGATCTTCCATGACGGCAAATGGCCGGCGTGGTGTGCGGCGACGCCGATGCGCTCCACGATGGGCGCGAGCGGGTGCTCCGCGATGCTGGGGTATTGCCCGGCCAGTTCCTTGAGCGTCGCGGCGATGTTCTGCCGGCGCGCCGGCGGGAGTGCGACCTGGTCGCGTTCGAAAGCCTGCATCGCGTCGTCGCAGGCCCGGCGGGAGGTCAGGAAGACAATGGCTGGGGTGAGGTGCTGCTGGCGGAGCGCCGCGATGAGGTCAACCGGGTGGATTGAGGGCGGCATCCAG
>JAHKKL010000333.1 GCA_020027635.1 Gammaproteobacteria bacterium | reverse complement strand
CGTATCAGCAACCAGACGTGTTCACCCTCATCCGCGGGCTCGACCAGCGGGATTTCCTGGACCAGAAAATCCTCGGCGGTGGCGCGCAGGCGACCGCTCGCCGGCGGTCCGTCCCAGGCGAAACCCAGACCATGGATGGCGGTGTCGAGATCGGGGATCACGCGCAGATGCCGGGTGTCAATCCTGCAGCAGGGCGATCGCGAAAACGGCGATGCCCTCGCCCCGGCCGGTAAAACCCATGCGCTCGGTCGTGGTGGCCTTGATGTTGACCCGCGAGGACTCCAGCCCGAGATCGGCGCGGATGTTTTCCCGCATGGCGGCGGTATGGGGCGCCAGGCGGGGTTCCTGCGCGACGATCGTGAGATCCGCGTTGACGATCTTGAGTCCGTTGCCGACCACGAGATCCACCACGCGGCGCAGCAGGATCCGGCTGTCGATATTTTCATAGGCGGGATCGTCCGGGGGGAAATGCCGGCCGATATCGCCCAGTCCGGCGGCGCCCAGCAAGGCATCACACAGGGCGTGCAGGACCACATCGCCGTCGGAGTGCGCCTCCAACCCCCTGGCATGGGGGATCTCCACGCCGCCCAGCACCAGCCTGCGCCCCGGTTTGAAGGCATGCGCATCGAAGCCCTGTCCGATTCTCATGAGGTATGCCGCACCCGCAGGTAGAAATCCGCCAGCGTCAGATCGAAGGGTACGGTGATCTTGATGTTGTCCGCATGACCATGGACCATGCCGGGCCGGTAGCCGGCCATTTCCATGGCCGCGGCCTCGTCCGTAACCAGCCATCCCTGCGCCAGCGCCTGCTCCAGCGCCGACTGCAGGAGACCCAGGCGGAACATCTGTGGCGTCTGCGCATGCCACAAGGCCTGCCGGTCGACGGTTCCCGCGACACGGCCGTCCGCGCCCAGGCGCTTCATGGTATCGGCGACCGGCACGCCCAGCAGCCCCCCGCAGGCGTCTTCCGCCAGCGTCTCGATCAGCGCGATCACGTCATCGGCGCGCGCACAGGGACGCGCCGCATCGTGGACCAGCACCCAGTCGTGCGTGTCCGCAAAGCCATGCAGATGATGGACGGCATTGAGCACGCTGTGACAGCGTTCGGCTCCGCCCACGACGCACGCCAGGTTTTTCCCGGAAAACCGCGGCGCGATCTCCGGCCAGTAGCCGTCATCGGCAGACAGGGCGAGCACCACGCCTTCGATGGGTTCACAGGCAAACAGCGTATTCAGGGTATGTTCCAGCACGGTGGCCCCCTGCAGGGGCAAGTACTGCTTGGGAACATCGGCCGCCATGCGGCGCCCGCTGCCGGCGGCCGGGACGATAGCCCAGTATTTCATGACGGTTGCGGATGTCGCGGGCATGTCAGGCACATCAGTCTGTCCGGTCCATTAACGTCGGGACTATTCCACGATCTGGTAGAACGTTTCCCCTGGCTTGACCATGCCCATGTCCTCACGGGCACGTTCCTCGATGGCATCCTGCCCCTGCTTGAGATCCAGCACCTGGGCGTTGAGCGCCTCGTTGCGCTCGCGCAGGCGCGCGTTCTCCTCGCGCTGGGTCTCGACCTCCTGGTGGACATTCCAAAATTCCAGCAGGCCGCCGTCGCCCAGCCAGAGCCGGTATTGCAAATAGACCAGAAGGATGATCAGAAAGAGAATCAGTTTCCTCATGGCTTTGCGAGTACAACGGTCAATCCATGGGACAGCCTGCCCATGCTCTCATCAGCCACCCGCCAGATGCCTGAACGCCGCGCGACCCGCGTAACTCGCCGCATCACCGAGCTCGTTTTCGATGCGCATCAACTGGTTGTATTTGGCCACCCGGTCTGTGCGGGACAGCGAACCGGTCTTGATCTGGGTCGCTGTCGTCGCCACGGCCACGTCGGCGATGGTCACGTCCTCGGTCTCGCCGGAGCGGTGCGAGATGACCGCGCTGTAACCCGCATCGGCCGCCATTTTTATCGCCGCCAGCGTCTCCGTCAGGGTCCCGATCTGGTTGAGTTTGATCAGGATCGAATTGGCGATGCCCTTGTCGATCCCTTCCTGCAGGATCCGGGTATTGGTGACGAACAGGTCGTCGCCGACCAGCTGCACCCGCCCGCCCAGCTTGTCGGTGAGAATTCTCCACCCGTCCCAGTCGCTTTCATCCATGGCGTCCTCGATGGAGATGATCGGGTACTGGTCGACCCAGCCGGTGAGATAATCGGCAAACCCGGCGGCATCGAATTCCCGGCCTTCGGAGGCGAGCACGTAGCGGCCGTTCTTGTAGAACTCCGAGCTCGCGGCATCGAGACCCAGGTAGATATCGCGGCCCGCCGTGAAGCCGGCCTTCCCGATCGCCTCGAGAATGACCTCGATGGCCGCTTCATTCGAGGGCAGGTCCGGCGCGAAACCGCCTTCATCGCCGACCGCGGTATTGAGACCGCGTCCCTTGAGAACGCTCTTCAGGGCATGAAACACCTCGGCGCCGAAACGCACGGCCTCGCGCAGGCTGCCGGCGCCCACCGGCAGGATCATGAACTCCTGCAGGTCGACACTGTTGTCGGCATGCGCCCCGCCATTGATGATGTTCATCATCGGCACCGGCATCTGCAGGGGACCGCTCCCGCCGAGCAGGCGGTACAGCCCAATCTTTTCCTGGCGCGCCACCGCCTGCGCGGTGGCCAGGGAGGCCGCCAGAATGGCGTTGGCGCCCAGACGACCCTTGTTTTCGGTGCCGTCGAGATCGATCAGTAGTCGGTCGATGCCGGCCTGGTCCCCGGCGTCCTTGCCGAGCAGCACCGCGCGGATCTCGCCGTTGACGTGACCGACGGCCTTGAGCACACCCTTGCCGCCGTAGCGCTTCTTGTCGCCATCGCGCAGCTCGACGGCTTCACGCGTTCCGGTCGAGGCGCCGGAGGGTACCGCGGCCCGGCCCACGGCACCGCTGGCCAGCGTCACCTGCGCCTCGACCGTGGGATTTCCACGCGAGTCCAGAATCTCCCATCCGGCCACATCCGTAATCTTCGACATTTTTCTCTCCGTTAATCCGTCATCCGTAGGGTACAGGCATATAGAAAAAATTCACCGCAAAGGCGCACGACTGCATGGATGCAAAAGTTAGGGCACCAAAAGTAGGCGCCTTAGGCGACGCACGGAGCAGTTGCCGAAAGAACGCAAAACGGTTTAAGGAAGCCGAGAGTGTCGTGACGCTCAGGATGCGAAACGGGACATCCAAGTCGCCGTTTCGCCCTCGCTTGTCACGACAGCCTATATGCCCCGGCCGCCCTGCGTC
>JAHKKL010000332.1 GCA_020027635.1 Gammaproteobacteria bacterium | reverse complement strand
GCACTCATGGAAAAGGATGACGGCGTCTTCAACGAATAGCGTATCGCGATGCGCCTTGACGCCGGCCCGGGACGGGAATGAATTTGTGGTCGGCATCGGGCGGCTCATCCTGCAAGACTGTGGACCAGTTTGCCGGCAAGCAGGGTGTGCGTGACGCGTCCTTTCATTTCCCAGCCCATGAACGGTGTATTGTGCCCGTTGCTGCGTATGGTGTCGGTATTCAGTTGCCAAGTAAGATCAGGGTCGAAGATGCAGACATCGGCCGATGCCCCGACCGAGAGGCTCCCGAAGGGCAGGCCAAGGATGCCGGAGGGGCCCGCGGTCAGGCGGTGTATCAGCTCATCAAGTTCGATGACATGCTCATCGACCAGGCGCAGTCCGAGCGGCAGCAGGGTATCGAGCCCCGAGATGCCGGGTTCCGTTGACGGGAAGGAGCGCAATTTCGCATCTGCTTCATGGGGTTGATGGTCCGAACAGATGGCGGACAGGGTGCCGCGCTTCAGGGCCTCGCGCAGGTGCAGCCGGTCCTGGGTTGTGCGCAGTGGCGGGATCACATGGCAGCGGCTGTCGAAATCGCTGATGTCGACTTCCGTCAGATACAGATAGGGGATGGCGACATCCGCCGTGACCGGCAGCCCGTCAAACTGAGCGCGGGCCACCATGTGAACGGCGCGGGCTGTCGTCAGGTGGCAGAAATGCGCGCGTATTCCGGTCTGTTCGATGAGCGTCAGGTCACGCGCCACGGCCGCCGTTTCGGCGGCTTCCGGGATACCGGGCAACCCCAATCGCGTGGCTACCCGGCCTTCGTGGGCGCAGCCGTTGGCGGACAGCCAGTGATCATTGGGATGGAGAAAAACGGTCAGGTCGAAGGTGGCGGCATACTCCAATGCGCGTCGCTGAACCAGTGTGTTGGCGAGCGGCCGCAGGGCGTTGCTGACCCCAACGCAGCCGGCATTCTTCAATGCCGCCATCTCGCTCAGGCGCTCACCGTCCAGGCCATGGGTCAGCGCCCCCAGGGTGACAATGCGGGTTTTTCCGATTTTTTCGGCACGCAGCCGGATCAGCTCGATGTCGGCCGGTGTTTCAACGACCGGATTGGTATCCGGCGGGCAGCACAGCGTGGTGATGCCACCGGCGGCTGCCGCCACGGACTCCGTCGCGATGGTCGCCTTGTGTTCATACCCCGGTTCACGCACCCGCGCGCACAGATCCACCAGTCCCGGGCAGACGATGCAACCGCTGGCATCGATCTCATGCGCTCCGTCGAAGCCATCCGGGGCGTCGCCGAGCGCGGCGATCCGGTCGTCCGCGATGTACACATCCAGGAGGCCGTCGACCTTGTTGGCCGGATCGATCACCCGTCCGCCTTTCAGGCGCAGTTTCTGGGTCATGGTTGCCGGTGCTGGCATGAGGCTATTCCGTTGCTGATTCCTTGTGATGCATCGCCATGGACATTACCGCCATGCGCACGGCGATTCCATGGGTCACCTGCGCCAGGATAACCGAATGGGGGCCGTCGGCGACCTCGGAGTCCATCTCAACCCCCCGGTTGATCGGCCCCGGGTGCATGATGGTCACATCGGGCTTGGCGGCGGCCAATTTTGCTTCCGTCACTCCGAACAGCTCGTAATACTCATGCTCGCTCGGCAGCAGGGCACCCTGCATGCGCTCGCGCTGCAGTCGCAGCATGATGATGACATCGGCGTCCTCGATACCCTTGCGCAGCTCGTGAAAGACATGCACGCCAAGCGACTCCGCATGGGCCGGGGTGAGTGTCTTCGGTGCCACGATGCGGATTTCTCCGGTGTTCAGCAGGTTCAGGGCGTGGATCTGGGAGCGCGCCACGCGCGAATGCATGATGTCGCCGACGATGGCGACACGCAGTCGCCCAAAGTCAGGCCCCTTGACTCGCCGGATGGTGAATATGTCCAGCAAGGCCTGGGTGGGGTGGGCATGCCGGCCGTCGCCGGCGTTGATGACACTGACATGCGGCGCGACGTGGTCCGCGATGAAATGCGCGGCCCCGCTGTCGGCATGCCGGACCACGAACATATCCACATGCATGGCTTCCAGATTGCGCAGCGTGTCCAGCAGCGTTTCCCCCTTGACCGTGCTCGATTGGGTGATGTTGATGTTGAGGATATCCGCGGAGAGCCGCTTGGCGGCGAGCTCGAAGGTGGTGCGCGTGCGCGTGCTGGCTTCGAAAAACAGGTTGACGATGGTTTTGCCGCGCAGCAGCGGGACCTTCTTGACGGTCTGCTCGGTAACCCCGGAGAAAGACTCGGCCGCATCGAGGATGTCGGTCAGCAGCTTGCGGTTCAGTCCCTCGATGGACAGGAAGTGGCGCAGCCTCCCGTGCCTGTCGATTTGCCGGCTGTTGTTCATGGGATCTGTTTTATTTCCAGCTTCAACGTGTCCGGCCCGAGCAGCTTGATGTGCTGCCGGAGCGTCAGCCTCACATGACTGCCGACCACGTTGGCCTGGATCGGCAGTTCACGTCCATCGCGCTCGACTAGCGTGGCGAGCAGGATGGAGGCAGGGCGGCCGTAGTCGAAGAGCTCGTTCATGGCGGCGCGTATGGTGCGCCCGGTATGCAGGACGTCATCGACCAGAATGATGTGGCGGTCGTCGATGCTGAACGGCAGCTGGGAAGGTCGCACCACCGGGTTCATCCCGAGGCGGGTGAAGTCGTCGCGGTAGAACGAGATGTCCAGACTACCGAGCGGGGTGCTGATATCGAGTAATTCATGCAGTCTAGCGGCCAACCACACGCCGCCGCTGTGAATGCCGACCATGGCGGGATTGCTGCGCCCGGCCTGCTCGATCTGGCTGACAATCTCGCGGGCCATGCGCTCGATAATGGCGGGTATGTTCTCAAGATCACTCATTTTTCGATTGTAACCAGCTCTGCAGGATTTCCATCGCGGCGACCGCATCTATGCCCCGGGATTCCAGTGTGTGTTTCCCTTCACCCTCACGCTGTGCGGCAGCATGTGAACTCAACCTCTCGTCCATGGGGTGGACGGGTAGTTTAAACCGGTCTTCGAGCTGGTGTATGAAACGTTTGACAGTGCGGGTGAACCCCGATTCGCTGCCGTCTGCATGCAGGGGGAGTCCGACAACCAGTGCGTCCGGTTGCCATGTCCTGATGAGTTTTGCAATCATGTCCCAGTCTGGTTTGCCGTTGCGTGAACGGACGGTTGCGAGTGCCGTGGCAGTGCCGGTTAGTTCCTGCCCGACGGCGACGCCGATCCGCTGCAGTCCAAAATCAAAACCGAGCAGTGT
>JAHKKL010000331.1 GCA_020027635.1 Gammaproteobacteria bacterium | reverse complement strand
GTGCCTGAAATCATTCCCGCTTATCCCTGTCTCATGAGGCAGTGGAACGACTCTGGTAATAACGGCACTGCGTCACATTTCTATATACGTGTGTATACCGACATGAAAATAAGGAAAAACTGAAATATGACCGGGGGTTGCGCTCAGCCGGAAGCCGGCCTTTTTCTGCCGCTGTTGGCTTATACTATCGCGCGATATCCCGCATCATATTCCCGGGCATGGAGTCGAGCATGAACTGTATCAAAGGAATCTTCGTACTGCTGGTCGCCGCTGCCGCTGCCGGCCTGATCACGGTCTACTCAGGGCTCATCGATGTGGGCGCCACCAACCCCCATCATCCCTTTACCCGTTGGCTGCTGGAAACCACGATGGACAGATCGGTGCGCGTCCACGCCAGGGGCATCGAAACGCCGCCGCTGGAGGATCCCCGGCTGGTCATGGACGGCTTCCGGCATTATCGGGAGATGTGCGTCGGCTGCCATCTTGCCCCGGGCATCACCTCATCGGAGATCCACAAGGGCCTTATGCCCGAGGCACCCGTGCTCCAGGAAACGGTGGAGGAGTGGACGCCGGCGGAGTTGTTCTGGGTCGTCAAGAACGGCGTAAAGATGACCGGCATGCCCGCCTGGGGTGCAACCCATGGCAATAAGGAGATTTGGGCCATTGTGGCTTTTCTAGAGAAGCTGCCTCAAATGACCGCGGAGCAATACCGGGAAATGGACAAGGCGGCCGGACCTGACGAGGGTGAGGAACACGGCGATCACCCGCCTGATGCGGAACATCATGAGCATGACTCTGGACCGGCCCACACGCACTGATCCGGTATCCCGCCGCATCCTTTCCGTATGATGACACGCGAACTCCTGCGCATCGCGTTTCCGGATAAGCTCATGGACAAATCGATGTGCTCTTCCCGCAGGACTCACGCGCCGCGCATGAAGCGCATCCGGACGTCGTGCATCCCGCTATACGCCTTCCTGCTGTACCTGCCGTGGTTTTGTCAGGCAGGCGGTGAAGCCCTGCCGGTCCCGGCGGTCACGGAGGGCGTGCTTCCGGAAGTGAACTGGATCAGTCTGCGCTATGCGGCAAACCGGCTGGGAGTCAGTCTGACGACGACGCTCGAACTCGCGCAATCCTCGCGCCAGGAAATGCAGGCCCCGCCGTATGCCGCGTTCGGGAACGAGCCATTCCAGAGCGTCGCCGGCGGCGTCCTGCGGTTCGACATCCATGCCCATGCGGAAACCGCGCTCGAGAACTACAACACGGAAGGGCGGGTCTGGTTCGCGCCCGGTAACATCGCCGTCCTGCAGCGCGACCGGCTGAAACCCGGACCGGGCGGTTCCCGCAAGACCTATCGCTATGCCGGTAACGGCGCCTTCAGAATCCGCTTGGAGCCCAATAGCCGGGATGAGGGCAGACAGCCGCCCGGAAACTGGACGAAGATCAAGCGGAACTTTTATCCCTACGACCTGCCTGCCGCCGGCTGCGACGTGGTGACTTCCCCGGAACTGCTGCTTTACCGCGCATCCTCCCGGGATCCCGTCAACGGTGGTACTCCCTACTGCGTATTTGTCGATGATGCACTCTACCGGGTGTGGCTCGAACCCCGGGGCGAAGCGCTGCGCCCCGCCGGCTATGCCGTGAAAACCGGCGGCACGATGCATGAAGTCAGCGGCGACCGTAAGGCCCTGAAGCTCTCGCTCCGGGTCGAGCCGATCACGACCGGCGTCGATCCGGCGGCATTTGAACTGCTCGAACTACGCGGCGCCATCGCGATCTATCTCGATACCGGCAGCCGGCTGCCGGTGCTGATCACGGGGGAACGGGCCGGGGCCGGCGATCTGGGCGTCGGACTGGTTGAGGCGGTGCTGCGCGAATGAGGGAACCGGCCGACGGCCCTATGAATGATCTCGCCGGCTATCGACGCATCGCCCTGTATGCCGCCCTGGTCCTGGCGCTGACGCCGGCGTCGCGAGCCACGGGCTATGGGGGACTGATAGCGGTTTAGTCGAAGCGCGCATCACAACGGCAAGAATGACCCGGTGGCGCGTGCCTCAACCCCGCTTACTCCACCAGCAATCCGAGTTTACGCGCCAGCCATTTGGTCGTCGTCGCCTGGATCAGGATGGTCATGATGATGGCGATGAAGGTTACCGAGGCGATGATTTCCCCGCCGGGCGCCTTCATGCCGAGCAGCAGTCCGGCCAGGGCGGCGGGGATCACGCCGGTCTCGCGCGTCCAGCACATGAACAGCAGCTCCTTGAAACTCCATTTCGCCTGCCGGTCGGGCAACGCGCAAAGAAACACGGCGGTGGGCCGCGCGATGAGCATGAACACGGTCACGATGATGATGCCGCCCACGAGATATTTGTTCATCAGGGCGAAATCGATCTGCGATCCGAGAAGGAGGAAGATGAACATGCGCATGATGAGCGCCGTCATCATTACGAACTCCTCGAGACGCCGGTTTTCATCTTCCTCCATGCTGAAGCCGAAGGACTCCTTGTTGCCCAGCATCAGTCCGAAAACGAACACGGCCATGAAGCCGCTCGCGTGCAGGTTGTCGGCGCCGAGGAAGGCGGCGATCATCGCCATCAGCGTCACCAGCGGCGCGTATTCCGACAGGAAATCGTACTTCGAGTGGCTGATGACGAAATCCGCCGCATAGCCTAGGATGACGCCGGCGATGATGCCGATGCCGGCCTGTAGGAAGAAGTCGCCGAGCACGGATCCCATCGAGAACTCCCCGGTTCCCGTCGCCACCGCCAGCACGGCGAACGTCATCACGGCCCCCGTGGCGTCGTTGAGCGCCGACTCGCTCACCACCATCTGCGCCACGCGGTCGCGGACATGTATCTGGCGGAAGATGGGCACCAGCGTCGCCGGGTCGGTCGAGGCGATGGCCGACCCCAGCAGCAGCGCGACGATCAACGGCACGCCGAGGACGTAATAGGCGGTAAGGCCCGTGATCGCCGCCGTGACCACGACGCCGAGCGTGGCGATGACGACGATGGTAATCCACACCTCCTTCAGAACCTTGAAACGCAACGACGCGCCGCCGTCGAAGAGGAGGTAGCACGCCCCGAAGATGAGGATGATCTCGTTCAGCCACGAGTCGGCCTTGATCTGCACCAGGCCCGAGACCTCCGGCCCCAGCAGTATCCCGACCAGCAGGAAGACGACGATATCGGGAACCTTGATCCACACGGCGAGCAGGCGGGAGAACGTGCCGAAGGCGATGAGGATCAGCAAGATCAGCAGGATGTTCTTGGCGATCTCGATACTGTT
>JAHKKL010000330.1 GCA_020027635.1 Gammaproteobacteria bacterium | reverse complement strand
CACGTAATCCGCGATCGCGGCCGCCTCCTTCACATCATGCGAAACCACGATGCTGGTCAGGCCGAGGGCGTCATTCAGTTCCCTTATCAGCTTGATCAACACCCCCATGGATATGGGATCCTGCCCGGTGAACGGCTCATCATACAGGACAATCGCCGGATCCAGCGCGATGGCGCGCGCCATGGCCACGCGCCGCGCCATGCCGCCGGACAATTCGTTCGGCATCAGGTAACAGGCGCCGCGCAGCCCCACCGCCTGCAGCTTCATCAGCACCAGATCGCGCACCAGGGACTCGGGAAGCCTCGTGTGCTCGCGGATCGGAAAGGCCACGTTATCGAAGACATTCAGGTCAGTCAGCAGCGCACCGCTCTGGAACATCATGCCCATGCGCTTGCGCAGCTCGTAGAGCGCCTGGACGCCCAGCTCCGGCACGCTTTCCCCATCGACGACGACCGTACCGGACGCAGGGCGCAACTGCCCGCCGATCAGCTTGAGCAGCGTCGTCTTGCCGGTACCGCTGGGTCCCATGATCGCCGTAACGAAGCCGCGCCGGATATCCAGGTCGATGCCTTCGAAGATCATCCGCTCGCCGCGCGCATAACGCAGGCCGCGGATGCTGACGATGGCATCACGCGCCGGCGGGCTTGTTTCCTGACTGGCTTTTTCCATATGATCCGCGGCTGTTCACCGCAGCCGGTGGCTGCGTGTGGTATTTCGTAAAACTCCGGCGACAGGCGTTTGGCCCCCGCACACGGGCGTGTATGATAAATCGTTAAGGCCCACTAGCGCTATCCATGAGAACCGCTGTTCCAGAACCCCTACGCCGCCCCGATACCCACGTCATCACCCGTGATTTTCCGGTCATGTCCCTCATGACCCTGACATTGTTCGCCATGGTCTACGGGTTTCGCGGACACTGACGAATCACACGCTTCGGAGGCGTCATACTGCTGACGGCCTATATCGGTTACCAGACCCTGTTATACTTTTCCGAAACCGGCAGGCTATGAACCCACTACGATCACTGAGATGAATACCCGAATGACCCATCGTGAGTGCCCGCATGCCGTTCCACGGTCTTGCGCGGAGAACGCCAATGAATAAACACAAACTCCAGGAGCTTGCGCTGGCGGTCATCGACATCGAATCCAGGGCGGTCGCTGCCCTGGCCGGCGAGATCCGGCAAGCCGCCTTCTTCCATGCCTGTCAGCTCATGCTGGACTGCAAGGGACGCGTGGTAGTGATCGGCATGGGCAAATCCGGTCATATCGGCGGCAAGATCGCCGCGACACTGGCAAGCACCGGAACGCCGGCGTTCTTCGTTCACCCGGGCGAGGCGAGCCACGGCGACCTCGGAATGATCACCGCCTCGGACGTGGTGCTGGCCCTGTCCAATTCCGGAGAAACCGCCGAGATCATCACCATCCTGCCCATCATCAAACGTCTCAACGTGCCGCTGATCACCCTCACCGGGAACCCCGAATCGACGCTGGCGAAGGAGGCCACCGCCAACATCAACGTGCGCGTGGAGCGGGAAGCCTGCCCCCTGGATCTGGCGCCCACCGCCAGCACCACGGCGGCGCTGGCCATGGGAGACGCCCTGGCGATCGCGCTGCTGGAATCGCGCGGTTTCACCCAGGAGGATTTTGCCCGCTCCCATCCGGGCGGTGCGCTGGGCCGGCGCCTGCTGCTGCTGATCGATGACCTGATGCATACCGGGGACGCCATCCCGGCCGTCGGCCCCGACACCCTGCTCAGCAACGCGCTGATGGAAATGACGCGCAAGGGCCTCGGCATGACGGCCGTGGTCGACGAGGGGGGCCATCTGGTCGGCATATTCACCGACGGCGACCTGCGCCGCGCCATCGACCATAAGGTGGATGTCCATGTCGCCCGGGTGAGCCAGGTCATGACGACGAATTGCAAGACGATACACCCCGGCATGCTGGCCGCCGAGGCGCTGCAACTCATGGACAGCAAAATGATCAACGCCCTGCCGGTTGTCAATGAGGCCAACAAGCTCGTCGGCGCGTTGAACATGCATGATCTGCTGAGAGCGGGCGTGGTTTGAAGAAACGGAAGCGACACCGATGAAAGACATACTCGAGAAGGCATCCCGCATCCGCCTGGTGGTATTCGACGTCGACGGTGTATTGACCGATGGCAGCCTGTACATCGGTGATGACGGCCAGGAATACAAGGCGTTTCATTCGCGCGACGGGCATGGCATCAAGATGCTGCTGGGCCACGGCGTCGAGATCGCCGTCATCACCGGGCGCACCTCCCGGGTCGTCGAACACCGCATGAAGAATCTCGGCATAACGCACGTCTACCAGGGAAAGCTGGAAAAACTGCCGGCGTTCCGCGAACTGGCGCAGAAGCTCGGCATTGCCGAGGAGCAGACCGCCTACGTTGGTGACGATGTGGTCGACCTGCCGGTCATGCGCCGCGTCGGCCTGGCCATCGCGGTACAGGACGCCCATCCGCTGGTACGCCGCCACAGCCACTGGCAGACACCCAATCCGGGAGGGCGCGGGGCCGCGCGCGATGTCTGCGAGCTGATCATGGAAGCCAGGGGCGTGCTTGACGACGAGATGAGCCGGTATCTGTGAACGGGAAACAGCTCTTGCTCTTCACCGGCCTGCTGGCGGGCGCGGCCGTGAGCGGCTGGCTGCTGCTAGACCAGGGCGTCCTCAAGGAACAGCCAACCCCTTCACCGGGCGGTCCCGACCTGTTCGTCAACGACATGGATCTCAAGATCATCGGCGAGGACGGCAACGTACACTACCGCGTCCAGGCAAGCCGCCTGGAGCATTTCCCCTACGACGACCATTCCGAATTGACGGCCCCCTTCCTGCAGGTTTTCAGCCAGGAGCGGACAACCTGGGATGCGCGTTCGGAACGCGGGTGGGTGGCGGATCAGGGCGACACCGTGTGGCTCCTCGGCCGGGTCGTCATCAATCGCCCGCCGTATGCCGCCCAGCGGGCGATTAACGTGGTCACCAGCGACCTGGTGGTCAAGCCACAGGCTGATACCGCCGAAACAGCCGCGGCGGCCGTCATCCAGTCCGGCGGTTACCGGATCGAGGGGGTCGGACTGCTCGCCAATTTCAGGGAAAACCGTCTGGATCTGCGCTCACGGGTGCGAGGCAAAGTCGATGCCGGCGGCTGATCGACGCATGCGCCTGCCTGCCCTGTTGCTGCTCTGCCTGCCGACGCTGGCGTACGGGCTTGCCTCTGACCGGGATCAGCCGATCACTATCGAGGCCGACAAGGCTACCCTGAAGGA
>JAHKKL010000051.1 GCA_020027635.1 Gammaproteobacteria bacterium | reverse complement strand
AGATCCAGCACCGTAGGCGCGATATCCGCCAGGCCGCGTCCGATACCGAGTCGCACCGGACCCTCCCCCATGATCAGAAACGGGACCGGATATTCAGTGTGCTGGGTATGCGGCTCGCCGGTGTTGGGGTTGACCATCTCGTCGCAGTTGCCGTGATCCGACGTCAGCAACACGCGCCAGCCGCGTTCCAGCGCGACCCGGAACACGCGGTGGCTTTCGTTGTCGAGGGTTTCAACGGCACGGATGATCGCCGCCGGGCGCGCCGTGTGGCCGACCATGTCGGTGTTGGCGAAATTGGTCAGAACAAAGTCGTAGGTATCGCTTTCAATCGCGCTGATTAGCCGGTCGGCGACCTTGGAGGCGCTCATTTCCGGCTGGACATCATAGGTCGCGACCTGCGGCGAGGGAACGATGATCCGGTCCTCGCCGGGATAAGGCGGCTCGCGCCCCCCATTGAAGAAGTAGGTCACGTGAGGATACTTCTCGGTCTCGGCACAGTGCAGTTGTCTTAGACCCGCCTCGCTGATCACCTGCGCGAGCACCTGCTCCGGGATCTGGGGCTGAAACAGCACGGGAAACGGATAGGTGGCATCGTATTCGGTCATGCACACCAGCCGGTGCGGTCTGGCGCCGCCGCGATCGAAGGCATCGAAGTCCTCCAGTCCCAGGGCGGCCGACAACTGGCGCGCTCGGTCACTGCGGAAGTTGAAGAACAAGATGGGTTCGTCCTCGGCGATGCCGTGGTATCCGGTCATCACCGTGGGCTGAATGAACTCATCACCCTCGCCGCGCGCATAGGCCGACTCGATCGCTTCCCGGGGCGAGCCGGCACTGAAGCCCTCCCCGCGCACCAGCGCCGCCCAGGCGCGTTGGGTACGGTCCCAGTGTAAGGCCCGGTCCATCGCGGAATAACGTCCACTCACCGTGGCGATGCGCCCCCTGCCGAGCTTGCCCAGCATCTCCTCGATCCTCGTGAGATAGCCGAGGGCGGCTTTCGGTGCCGTATCTCGCCCGTCGGTAAACATGTGCAGCACCGGCTCGACCCCGGTCTTGCGCAGCAGGTCGAGGATGCCGAGCAGGTGCTCGATGTGGGAGTGCACGCCGCCGTCCGACACCATGCCGACCAGGTGCAGGCGGCGTGTCCCCTCGATCATGCCCTGCCAGGCGGCGTTGCCCGTCACCGAGCCATCATAGATCGCGTCGGCGACGCGCATCAGGTCCTGCTCCAGGATACGACCCGATCCCAGCGTCAGATGGCCGACCTCGGAATTGCCGAACTGCCCGTCCGGCAGGCCGACGGCCCGGCCGGAAGCCTGCAGGGCGGTATGTGGATAGGACGCGAAATAATGGTCGAGGTGGGGGGTACGCGCTAGGGCCCAGGCGTTGTGCGCGCGGCTGGGGTTGAGTCCAAATCCATCGAAGATGGCCAGTAAGACAGGTTTTGGCTTCACGTTGCTTACCTGTGGTCGTTGTTCAGCATGTCTGCGGGAGTTCAGGGTCCGACCGATCGTGACGAGCATCCAACGCCCGCCAGCGGCGCTGGGGCTGCGATGTCACAAACTGGAGTCGGACTGAAAGAGCGCCAAGATTAACGCAGTATGCAGGCCAATAGAATCACTGTCGTGATAAAAAGACACTCCCAGCGGAGCGCATGAGGTTCCGGCCGCGCCATGCCAATCCGGGTCGGAAATTTCATACCCGCCAACGGGTTCTCGGGACTTTCTGGCCCCGATGAGTGCCTCCCTGAGACAGCGGCTGGCTAAAACCGCTGTGCCATAACGGTGCATGCCGGTCATATTACCAGACCAGCGAGACTTGCTGCGGAAAATCGCCAACATCCGTAGTAGACTACCCGCCATCCCGCTGGCCAGGATCACCTGCCAAGCGCCATGAGGATCCAATGATTCGTAAGATCGTCGTTATCAACAGCAAGGGAGGATGCGGCAAGACGACCTTGTCCACCAATCTTGCCAGTTACTATGCCGCCAACGGCTATCCTTGCGCATTGTTCGATTATGACCCGCAGGATTCCGCCACCCGCTGGCTCAATCAGCGGCCGGCTTATCTGGCGAAGATACACGGCGTGGCGGCCGCGCACCCACCAGAAGGCAACTTCACCCGTTCTTTCCAGATGCGCGTGCCCCCCGAGACGCAGCGCATCGTGCTGGACACCCCGGCTTCCATGAAACGCATGGATCTGGTCGAGGTATTGCGCGACGCCTCGGCCGTGATCATCCCGATCCTGCCTTCCTTCATCGACTGCCAGGTGACATCGGCCTTCCTCAAGGATCTCAGTACCGAGATGCGCCTGCATGCCCCCGGTGCCCCGATCGCCATCGTGGCCAACCGGGTCCGCAGGAACGCGCGTGCCTTCCACATGCTGCTGGAGTTTCTCAACGAGGAAGGCAGACCCCCGGTGGCCTGCCTGCGTGATTCCCAATGCTATGTCCAGGCGGCGGCGGAAGGCATGGGCATACACGAGCTCAAGGCCAGCCTCACGCGCGAGGACCGCTGCCAGTGGCAGTCCCTGATCGACTGGCTGGAGACGGGCGGGGTCAATGCGCAGCCGGAGGCGTTCACACTCGAGAAACAGGCGATCATCGCCTGAGCGCGATCCAGCGCGTCTACTGCACGCCGGTACCGCATCCCCGACGCCGACCCGGTCTTCCCCTCAACGGCGTGCCGTGCCTGTTTACAAACCGATCTCCGGTTTCTCCACGCCGCCACGCAGGGTCCTGACGAGTGCCTCGAGCAGATCGGTGATATGTTCGTGCTCACGGGCAAGCAACCGGCGGACCGCCGCCACAAGATCGTCAAATTGCGCCTCGGAGATGTACTCGCGCGCCTCTCCGCTGAGTGAATTCCTGAAGTCATCGACAACCTCTCGGGCCAGTCGCAGGTGGTGATCTGTCATGGTCAGTTCTCCGATAACACGCACGGGCTTCCGTATCATACTAGCAGCTTCACGACGCAGGAGATTCGCCCCGCGACATGCCGATCGGGTAACCCGGCGCTGCAGCATCCCTCTTCAAAAACGCACCGGCCCGATCAGCGCGCCCGCGCCGGCCGGCTTTCGCGTTAGATTTGCCGATGCTCCCTGGGTTGCTCCTGGCCTCCTGCCGCGCAACGTCCGAACATCCATGCACCCCGGATCGCCCTGATGCCCTGGTATGGCCTGACCCTGCTTTCGGCCTTCTGTCTCGCCACCGCCGATGCGCTCACGAAGCGCTACCTGTCGGATTACCGGGCGGGGCAACTGACACTGGTGCGTTTCGGGGTGACCGGTCTGCTGTTGTCGCCGCTGCTGATGCTGCAACCCTGGCCGGCGCCGGCACCGCCCTTCTGGGGCTGGGTGGCCATGCTGTTGCCGCTCGAGACTCTCGCCATGTGGCTCTACATGAAGGCGATCCGGGACTGCCCGCTGTCGCTGACACTGCCCTACCTCGCCTTCACCCCGGTGTTCAATGTCGTCACCGGATATATGCTGCTGGGCGAGACCGTCACTCTGCCGGGCTTTGCCGGGATCGCACTGGTGGTGTGCGGGGCATGGATACTGAACCTCGACGCCCGTCACGACGGCAAGGGGCCGGCGCTCCTGGCGCCGTTCCGGGCGATTGTCCGGGAACGGGGTTCACGGTTGATGCTGGGGGTGGCGGCGCTGTACAGCCTGACGTCTGTGATGGGCAAGGGAGCGTTGCAGTATGTGACGCCGGGATTCTTCGGTCCGTTTTATTTCGTTCTGCTGGGCGCGGCGGCCACCCTGTTGTTCGCCTCCCGTGACGTCAGGACCTGGCGGGTGCTGGGACGGCATCCGTGGGCGCATCTGCTGGTGGGCCTGTTCATGGGTGCCATGGTCCTGGCGCATTTTTATGCCATCGCGCACGTCGCGGTGGCGTACATGATCGCGGTGAAACGCACCAGCCTGCTGTTCGGCATGTTCTATGGCGCGTGGCTGTTCGGCGAGACCGGCCTGAGACGCAATCTCGCCGCGGGGGCGTTGATGATTGCCGGGGTATACCTTATTGCGGGATGAGCAGGGGTAACGCCATGGCGTCAGGCGACCTGCACGGGGATGGCGTGGCGCATGCCCTTGATGCGGTTGTGCGCGTCGAGGTAGATCAGCGTCGGTTTGAACGCCGCGGCCTCCTGCTGGGACAGCACGGCATAGGTGCAGATGATGACCCGGTCGCCGGGATTGGCCTTGTGCGCCGCCGCCCCGTTGATGGAGATGACGCCGCTGTCCTCCTGCGCGCGGATCGCGTAGGTGGTGAAGCGCTCACCGTTAGCGAGGTTGTAGATCTGGATCTGCTCGTATTCCCGGATCATCGCCGCCTCCAGCAGGCGGCCGTCGATGGCGCAGGAACCCTCGTACTCGAGCTCCGAATGCGTGACCCGGGCATGATGCAGCTTTGATTTCAGCAGGGTGATTTGCATACCACGGTGGTTCCTTCTCCAGACCTGTATCAGCGGGTGATTATCCAGCCTTGTGCACGAGAGTTCAAGAAACCGTACTGACGCTCTTGTTAACTAGTCAGGCTAAGGAACTGTAATTTCAAGGTTGTCTATCAGGCGTGCCGATCCGAGCCAGGCGGCCGCCAGAACACGGAGCGAAGTGTCGCCAGCGGCGGGCTCGCCCAGGTCGGCCGCGCGACGGATGCTGACATAGTCCGGCCTGAAACCCGCGCGGGTCAAGGCAGCCATGGCCGTGCGCTCGACGGTGGGATAATCAAGCGCCCCGCTCTCAACTGCCGTCTTCACCTCCGTGAGGGTGTGGAAAAGGATGGCGGCGGTGACACGCTCGGTCGGGGTCAGATAACCGTTGCGCGAACTCATGGCCAGTCCGTCCGCCTCGCGCTCGGTCGCAACCCCCTCGATGCGCACCGGCAGGCACAGCTCCCTCGCCATGCGCCGGATGAGGACGAGCTGCTGGTAGTCCTTCTCGCCGAACACGGCGACATCGGGCTGCACCAGGTTGAACAGGCGGGTCACGACCGTGGCGACACCGGTAAAGAATCCCGGGCGGAACACACCGCACAGGATGTCGCCCAGGCCCGGCACCACGACGCGCGTGGTGCCGTCCAGCTCGCCTGGGTAGATCTCATCGACAGCCGGCACGAACACCAGGTCGGCGTCCGCCTGCATCAGGGCTGCCGTGTCCGCCTCCAGGGTCCGCGGATAGGTGGCGTAGTCCTCGCCGGGACCGAACTGCATCGGGTTGACGAAGATGCTCACCGCAACACGGCCGGCGATGCCGCGCGCATGGCGTACCAGTTTCAGGTGGCCGGCATGAAGATTGCCCATGGTGGGTACAAAGGCGATGCGGTCCTGCTGCGACCGCCAGGTGCGCACGCGTGCCCGCAGATCAGCCGTGGAAGCGACGATATCCATCGGTATAGCTTCAATAACAGTGTTCGGGACCGGGGAAGCTGCCGTCCCTGACGACCCTGACATAGGCGGCGATGGCCGCGGGCACGCTGCCGGTCTGCTCGAGGAAATCCTTGACGAAGCGCGGACGCTTGCCCGGGGTGATGCCGAGCATGTCATAGAGCACCAGCACCTGCCCGTCGCAGGCGGGGCCGGCGCCGATCCCGATGGTGGGTATGGTCACCGTGGCGCTCACCCGGGCGCCCAGGTCAGCCGGCACGCACTCGATCACCAGCAGACCCGCCCCGGCGGCCTCCAGCGCCCTGGCGTCGGCGAGCACGGCCTCGGCCCCCGCCGCATCACGGCCCTGTACCCGGTAACCGCCCAGCTTGTGTACCGATTGGGGCAGCAGGCCGATGTGACCACAGACGGGAATCGCATGCCGTGTGAGGTGCTCCACGACACCGGCCACCACCGCGCCGCCTTCCAGCTTGACCATGTGCGCTCCGCCCTCGCGCATCAGGCGTGCCGCGTTGCCCAACGCCTGCTCCCGCGTGGCATAACTCATAAACGGCAGATCCACTACCCGCAGGGCATGCCGACCGGTACGCGCCACGTTGGCGGCGTGATAGATCATATCGCCCATGGTCACCGCCACGGTGGATTCGTACCCCTTGAGCACCATGCCGAGCGAGTCGCCGACGATGAAGACGTCGACGCCGGCGTCCTCGAGCACCCGCGCGAAGCTTGCGTCATAACAGGTCAGGCAGACGATCTTCTCACCCCGCGCCTTCATTCGCTGCAGGGTGGCAATGTTCACGGGGGACGGAGTGGTCTCGGCAGCCATAGCGCGCTTCAGATCGTGGCCACCGAGGGGTTGAAGTAATGCCGCCCGCTGCGGGTGGCCTGAACCTGCTCGACCAGCGCCTGGTAGTCGTCATCGTTGTCCACCAGGTCGATGTGCGTCGCATTCACGATCAGCAGCGGGGCGGCCTCGTAGTAGAGAAACAGGCGGGCATAGGCCTCGGAGAGGCGTCGCAGGTAACCGGCGTCGATCCTGCGCTCGTAGGGGATCCCACGCCGTGCAATCCGCTTGAGCAGCACGTCTTCCGGCGCCTGCAGGTAGATGACCAGGTCGGGTACCGGCGCATCCACCACGAGGTGGCTGTAAACCTGCTCGTAGAGCTTCAGCTCTTCGGCGTCCAGCGTCAGTTCGGCGAACAGGCGGTCCTTCTCCATGAGAAAATCGGCGACCCGCACCGGCTGGAACATGTCGGCCTGGCGCATGGCCTGCAGCTGGCGAGTGCGCTGGAACAGGAAAAACAACTGTGCAGGCAGGGCGCCGGAACGCGGATCCTCGTAAAAGCGCTCCAGGAAGGGATTTTCCCCGGCACCCTCGAGCAGCAGGTCGGATTCGAAGGTACTCGCCAGCCGCCGCGCGAGGCTGGTCTTGCCGACCCCGATCGGCCCTTCGACGACGATATACGCGGGACGTTCCAGTTCCATCAAACGACAACCAGCTTTCTCAGGGAATGGTTCTCGCACCGGGAGATGAACGCGCTCAACGTGCCACGCCCGGGTATGTTGATATCACCGGCGATTTCCTCCAGGGGTACGAGGACGAAATCGCGTTCATGCAAACCGGGATGGGGAACGGTAAGCTCCGCGGTGTTGATCACCCGGCCGCCATAGAGCAACAGGTCCAGATCCAGTACGCGCGGACCCCATTTCTCACCCGTGCGCTCGCGCCCCTGCCGCCGTTCGATAGCCTGAAGGGCCTGCAGCAATGCCTGCGGCGAAAGCACGGTATCGATGGCGACCACGGCGTTGACATAGTCCGGCTGGCCGGCTGCGCCCATCGGTTTGCTGCCATAGAGGCTGGAGCGTGCGATGAGTATCGAATCGGGTATGGCTCCGAGTTCCGCGATGGCCTCCTGCACCTGCGCCACCGGATTCTGCAGATTGCTGCCGATGCCTATGTAGGCCAGCAGCCTCATGCTTCCTCTCCCCCGCGTGCGCGCCGGGGCCGGTTACGGCGGCGACGTTTGCGCGGAGCCGCCTGGACAGCCTCCTTATCGCGCTGCTTCGGGTGCGTCTCCTGAAAACCGGTCCACCACTGGCACAGTTCCTTCGAGACTTCGCCGGCCTCGCCGCGCAACAGCAGAAAGTCGTAGGCCGCGCGGAAACGGGGATGGCTCAGCACGCGCTGGCTGCGCCTCCCCCCGGCGAGTTCCAGCCGCAGCTGTAACATCCAGATCTCGCGCATCGGCAGCGAAAAGCGACGCGGTACGGCCATCACATTCCCCTGCTCCTCAATGATCTGTGAACTGGCGTGCTGCATGGCCTGCGCGGGATGCTGTCCCTCGGCCTGCAGCCGGGCGGCGCGTTCGCGCACCGGCTGCCAGAGGAATATCGCGAACAGGAAAGCCGGCGTGACCGGCTTGTCCTGCTGTATGCGCAGGTCGGTGTTCTCCATGCCACGGCTGATCAGGATCAGGGGGAAATGCTCCTGTTCATGGGACAATGACCGCTCCGTCAGCGGGAACAGCTGGCCGAACAGGTCGTAGTGACGCAGGGTCTCGAAATTGGCCAGCGCACTACCCCCCATGAACAGCTTGAGCATTTCATCGAACAGGCGTGCCGGGGGTATATCCCCCAGCAGCGACGCGAGGTCCTTGATGGGCCGCTCGGTATCCGGGTGGATGCGAAAACCTAGCTTGGTGGCAAAACGTACGGCACGCAGCATGCGCACGGGGTCTTCCCGGAAGCGGGTCTCGGGATCACCGATCAGGCGCAGCATGCCGGCCTTGAGGTCGTCCATGCCGCCGGCGTAATCGATCACCGTGAAGTCGGCGATGTTGTAGTACAGGGCGTTGACGGTGAAATCACGACGGAAGGCGTCTTCCTCGATGGTGCCGTAGACGTTGTCGCGTACGATACGGCCTTCGTCGTCGACATGACGGGCGCCGCCTTCCTCCTCATTGCTGTCATGCAGGGCACGGAAGGTCGCCACCTCGATGACCTCCCGCCCGAACAGCACATGCGCGAGACGGAAACGCCGGCCGATGAGCCGGCAGTTACCGAACAGCCGTCGCACGTCGTCGGGATGCGCATCGGTCGCGATATCGAAGTCCTTGGGTTCGCGCCCCAGCAACAGGTCGCGCACTCCCCCGCCGACCAGGTGTCCCTGGTAGCCGGCGTCCTTCAGACGGTACAGCACCTTGAGGGCATTGGGACTGATGTTTGCCCGGGAGATCGGGTGCTCTGACCGGCTGATGACGGTCGGTCCAGTGGAG
This sequence comes from Gammaproteobacteria bacterium, assembly GCA_020027635.1. GTDB lineage: Bacteria > Pseudomonadota > Gammaproteobacteria > UBA9214 > UBA9214 > CAVQCA01. The sequence continues at coordinate 425 of JAHKKL010000051.1, read as the reverse complement.
GTGTCGATACTTCTCGTGATGCTCACGGAACTTCGCTTGTGGATGAAATAGTTGGGCGTATAATACCACCGCTTCGTGATGCATGGGCGTTTCGCCCGGCACGCTCCCTTCGTCTAGTGGTTAGGACGCTGGCCTCTCACGCCGGTAACAGGGGTTCGAATCCCCTAGGGAGCGCCATTTTAATCATAGACTTATATTTTATTTGCCTAGGCGTACGGAACAAGTACGGAACCATGTCTTTAATGATCTAATGTCGGTTCGCATGCTTGTGAATCACACCTTACGCAGCCTTATTCGCCGCCCCGGCCTGCACCATCGGTGGAACTGAATTTGGTGTCGTCTGATGCTCCCCCGCCACCAATTCTTGCCACAAGATGGCTAACCCATAGCCGTACCATTCATGAGGGAGACTAACTTTTCTAGGG
>JAHKKL010000329.1 GCA_020027635.1 Gammaproteobacteria bacterium | reverse complement strand
GTTATGAACCCGCCTGAATGGATATCATTCGGATAATACTCCTGAAGAACGCCGGGTTTTGAAAAACAAGACTACGCAATAATTAACCAACACTCCGACCACGTCTGGTTAGCTGTTACAGAAATTACTATAAGCGGAGTTTTCCGATGACGCGCAGAACCAGGCCGCCGACGACTGACGAAATCAAGATTTCCTGCAGCAACTGCAGCCTGGGGGAATTGTGTCTGCCGCACGGTTTGACGGATTCCGAACTGGAACAGCTCGAGAAGATCGTGAAACGCAAGCCGCCGCTGCAGCCGGGACAGCATCTGTATCGCGCCGGCGACGCGAGCTTCTCCCTGTACGCGGTGCGCTCCGGCACGCTGAAGTCCTACTACACCACCGATGACGGCGATGAACAGGTCCTCGGGTTTACTCTGCCCGGCGAGATGGTCGGGTTTGATGGCCTGAGCGATGGCCACTATACCAGCAACAGCGTGGTGCTGGAGACCTCCTGTGTCTGCGCGCTGCCCTATGAGCGCCTGGAGGAACTGTGTCATACCACGCCGGGGCTCCATAAGCAGATCATGCGCGTGGTCGGAAGGGAGATTACCCTCGATCATCAAATGCTGCTACTGCTAGGCAAGCGTAGCGCCGAAGAGCGGCTGGCGACCTTCCTGATCAGTCTGTCGAAACGCTTTAAGGCTCGCGGCCTGTCCGCCACCGAATTCAATCTGCCCATGTCCCGCCAGGACATCGGCAACTACCTGGGGCTTGCCATCGAAACGGTCAGCCGCCTGTTTGCCCATTTTCAGGAACAGAAACTGCTCACGGTGAACAGACGGCGGGTCATCCTGCATGACCTCAACCGGCTGACGGGAAGGATCGAAGGCTACCTGAATTCCGTTTCCGCGCGCCCGTCCTGAACCGACCGGGCAGCGGCCGCGCCTGTTTCCATTGTTCACCGCCAAGCACGCCCCTGCGCCTCCCATCCCCGGCTTCGACAACCCCGCCCCGCCGGAATACAATCCCCTCAAGTTAAAGAGGGCTACACTTGGCCCCTGCCTCCGTCGTGGGAGCGGCTTAGTCCAACAGACATTTATCCGTCATGCTGGACTGCGCCCGACGGATAGATGCTTAGCTGTTAGCGATACAGGAGTGACTGGAGAGTAAGATGCAGACCCTTGAGGCATTTCTAGCCGTAGATCTCAAATCGTGGGTACTTGGCACTATCAAAAAAGTGCAGCAGGGCGCTGATTGGAACCATGCTTGGCAGGAAACGTATCGGGAACTAGGTGGCAAGAGTGCCGAAAGCGGGAAAAAGGGATGCCCAATGAACGGGACTAGGACACTGTATCTGCTTGGAAGGATTAAGGGAAGCGATATGCCGTATCAGAACCCACCGCTTCGCGATGTGTGGGAAAACTACTCCAAGAATGGTGTTTATTCGTTAATCGCGCTCGAATACCTTTCGCGCAATCCAAGCATTTCTCTAAACGGCTTGTGGTCTAGCATTCAAAAGCGCGTGCGAGAAGATTTAGGGGAGGAACCGGCGAAATCAAATCAAGGAGGCACCACCGTTGCTTATAAGCTTTGGCATCTCGGGCTTATTGCCAACCCATAGCAACCACAAACTCGATATAATCGCTAACAAGCGGATCGAGGCGGACCGAATAAAGCGTTGGCCCCCTTTATCAGCTGCTCGTCGTCACCGTTAGGCGGTTCTGAACTCACCGTGCCATTGCGCTACACACCAAAGCAGGGACAATACCTTTCGTTCATTTACTACTACACGATGATCAACCGCTGTGCGCCTGCTGAGTCGGACCTTCAGAAGTACTTCCGTGTGTCGGCGCCGTCCGTGCATCAGATGATCTTGACGTTAGAGCGTGGAGGCCTTATCTCTCGAATTCCCGGCCAACGTCGATCCATAACCCTGAATGTGCCAAGAGAGCAGTTGCCTGATCTGGAGCCAGTTGATGAAAAGTAGATTCACCCCTATTGCACTAGACGACTACATTGAGAAACATTTGCGATCAAATCCAGATGTGAAGGGCGCAGACATCAGGGCGCGACTCGAATACGCTATTGACGCGCACCGAACGGGAAAACGTTGTTCCTGTGGCGCCAACATTTGGATCGTCGGGTCTGCGGAAGCCGGGCTGTCCTGCTTCACCTGTATTACAGGCGAAAAATCCCCAAGCGATGACTATGAAATCGACATCATCTCATCCGTCACCTAACACTACGGCCAACCGAACCGCCCACAAACTGCACTTATGGGTCCCCTCCGCGCTTCGCGCTTCGACGGTCGGTTACCTCGGTCTTTGGGCGTCAGAATGATATCAGCCTCGTTAGTCTGGCCTTGTCGATCCCGGGCTTCTACAGACGACAAGCTGGTAGTCACGGTCATCCTCATCCGCGATTAGACCCGACGTGGAGAAACACCACGCACAACATTCAAAAGATCACCCCATGTTTGTGGTTTGATGATCAAGCCGAAGAGGCGGTCGAGTTTTATACCGCTATCTTTAACAATTCAGAGATCGTAAACATTGCTCGGTATGGAGAGGCGGGGCATGAGATGCACGGCAGGCCGGCGGGAACGGTAATGACCGTGGCGTTTGAACTTGATGGGCAGGCGTTCATCGCACTTTACGGCGGCCCGATGCTCAAATTCAACGAGGCCATTTCGTTTCAGATCAATTGCGAGACGCAGGAAGAAGTGGACTATTACTGGGAGAAGCTATCCGAGGGCGGGTATGGAAAGGCACAGCAGTGCGGCTGGCTCAAGGACAGGTACGGCGTTTCATGGTAGGTTGTTCCCGGCGTGTTGATCGAGATGATCAATGACTCCAATTCTGAAAAATCCCAAAGAGCCATGGCAGCGATGCTGCGAATGAAGAAGCTCGACATTGATGAACTTAAGCGGGCGTATGCAGGATAGCTTATGGGAAAGCACGAAAAAGTGATGGATAAGGTTATTCGTGGCGCATCGGATGCAAACATCTCTTTCGATGATTTACGAGGTTTGCTGATTCACCTTGGGTTCGAGGAAAGGATACGGGGTAGTCATCATCTCTATCGCCGGAAAGGCGTCGAGGAGAAGATAAATTTTCAGCGAGAAGGGAACAACGCCAAGCCGTATCAAGTGCGGCAATTCGTGCAATAATTCTTGAACACCACCTGGCAGGTGAAGAGTAATGTACAAATACGAAACCATTATCTATTGGAGCGATGAAGATCAAGCCTTTATTGCCGAGGTGCCGGAGCTGCCAGGTTGCATGGCACATGGCGCATCACAGAACGAG
>JAHKKL010000050.1 GCA_020027635.1 Gammaproteobacteria bacterium | reverse complement strand
CGCGCAGAAACTCGGCGCCTTCCCGTTGCTTGAAGACGGGGATGTCATCGTAGTTCATGATGCAGATATCGAATTTTTCATTATGGCGGGAATTCCGCCGCAGGGCATATTCCGCCACGATGGCGCCGAGCATCTGTTTCTCATTAGCCTGAATGAATACACAATGGTCCACGACTTTCACCTCATGATTAACGCGACAGGCGTATGCCGCCCGACGGATATTCTGATAACTCCCCGTAAAAGATAACATCAACCCCCGGGTTTGATTCTCCGCGTTGTGCGGTGTTGCTAGAATTGGACCCGTTTTTTTGGTCCGGTTGCCGCACCGCCGTGCGTATCGACCGGGTGATGGCGGGACTCCCGCCTGCAGGTGATTTTACTCAGCGAGGGACTGGCGATGGATCACTGTGTTTTTATTCACACCAACCACAAGCAGATCGTCGGCGCGCTGGTCGCCGAACATGCCCTGCGGAGGAATTCCCGCCACAACGGCAAGTTCGACGTCCGCATCATTGAGCACAAGGATTATCCGTTCCTCCAGGCGCGCGAAGGTCAGCTTTACCTGCGCGACGGCATGAAGCGTCCCTGGCTCAACGACGACCTGCAGTCCTTCACCCCGCTGCGCTTCCTGCCTCCCGAGCTGATGGGATATAAGGGCCGCGCGGTGGTCATCGACCCGGACGTCTTCGCCGTGGGCGATGTCTGGGAATTACTGACGCGTGACATGTCGGACAAGTCCATCCTGTGCCGGGCGCGCACCGGCACCAAGGGCTGCGCCGACAAGTGCCTGGCCACCAGTGTCATGCTGCTCGACTGCGCCCGGCTCACGCACTGGCGGGTGGAGCAACAGTTCAACGCGATGTTTGAATTCAGGCGCGACTACATGAATTGGATCTGCCTGAGGACCGAGCCGCGCGAGACCATCGGGCTGTTCGGGGAGGAATGGAACCACTTCGACACGCTCACCCCCCAGACGAAAATGCTCCATACCACCAAGCGCCGCACGCAGCCCTGGAAAACCGGCCTGCCGATCGATCACCGGCCGCGGGAGAAGTATCGCCTGTTCCCTCCCCTGCGCTGGCTGATGAAGGCACGGCGCACGATGTTCGGCGAATATGCGCTGCTCGGACGCTACCAGCGCCATCCCGATCACGCCCAGGAACAACTGTTTTTCGGACTGCTGAAGGAATGCCTGGAGACGGGTCTGGTCACCGAAGCCATGATCCGCCACGAGATGGTCCACAACCATGTGCGTCACGATGCCTTCGAGGTCCTGGACCGCACCCCGCCCCTCGCCCTTGCATGAGCAGGCAAGCCGGGTATCGGCCGGACCTGCCGGTCATAGTCTCGCGGCCTTGATGCCCCGGGCAAATCAAGCGGGAGCACGCCATGGATTACTGCGTCTTCATACACACCAACCAGAAGCAGATCGTCGGCGCCCTGGTTTCGGCCTGGTCCATGCGCCGGAACTCGGCGCACGCGGAGCGCTTCAAGGTGCGGTTCGTCTACCACAACGACTATCCGTTGTTGCACGAGCGCGAGGGCCAGCTGTATCTGCGTGACGGAGTGAAACGCCGCTGGTTCAACAATGACTTGCAGGCCTTCACCCCCTTGCGCTTCACGCCGCCGGGTCTGATGAACTACACGGGACACGCGGTCGTCGTCGATCCGGATGTGTTCGCCGTGGGCGATGTTTGGGAATTACTGACGCGTGACATGTCGGACAAGGCCGTGCTGTGCCGCACCCGTTCCAGCCGCAAGGGCGAGACTGGCGGCTGTCTCGCCACCAGCGTCATGCTGCTCGACTGCGCCAGGCTGACCCACTGGAAGTTCGCGGAGCAGTTCAACGAGATGTTCGAGTTCAAGCGCGACTACAAGAAGTGGATCTGCCTGCAGACCGAGCCCCGCCATACCATCGGGCTGATCGGCCACGAATGGAACAGCTTCGATCGCCTGAATGACGACACCCGGATGCTGCACAACACCAAACGCAGGACGCAGCCCTGGAAAACCGGCCTGCCCGTCGATTTCCGGCCACCGGAGACCTTCCGGTGGCTGCCGCCCAGGGGCTGGGTACAGCGCATCCGGCGGACCCTGTTCGGCGAGTACGGCCTGATGGGTCATTACTCGCCGCATCCCGATCCAGGACAGGAACGGTATTTTTTCGGGCTGCTGCGCGAATGCCTGGAACGGAACATCGTGACCGAGGACATGCTGAAGGAGCAGATGCGCCGCAACCACGTGCGCCATGACGCCCTGGAAGTCCTCGACCGCACCCCGCCGCTGGCGCCCGCGGCCTGCACCGGCTGACCGCGGAGGTATCTGATCGTGGAACATTGCGTCTTCATACACACCAATCACAAGCAGATCGTCGGCGCGTTGGTCGCCGAACATGCCCTGCGGCGCAATTCCCGCCACAACGACAGGTTCGACGTCCGACTCATCGAGCACAAGGATTACCCGTTCCTCCGAGCACGCGAGGGCCAGCTCTACCTGCGCGACGGGGTGAAGCGTCCCTGGCTCAACGACGACCTGCAGTCCTTCACCCCGCTGCGCTTCATGCCGCCCGAGTTGATGGGCTACCAGGGGCGCGCCGTGGTGATCGATCCCGACATCTTCGCCGTGGGCGATGTCTGGGAATTACTGACGCGTGACATGTCGGGCAAGGCCATCCTGTGCCGGCGTCGCGCCGGCCCCAAGGGCCGCATCGACGGCTGCCTGGCAAGCAGCGTCATGCTGCTCGACTGCGCCCGGCTCACGCACTGGCGGGTGGAGGAACAGTTCAACGAGATGTTCGAGTTCCAACGGGACTACCAGCCGTGGATCTGCCTCAGGCAGGAACCGCGCGAAACCATCGGGCTACTCGAAAACGAGTGGAACGACTTCGACAAGCTGACCGGCCGGACGAAGATGTTGCACAACACCCGGCGCCGCACCCAGCCCTGGAAGGCCGGCCTGCCCATCGACTGGCGCCCGGCGGAACGGTTCCGGCTGTTCCCGCCGCTGGCCTGGCTGATGCGGGCACGGCGCCGACTGTTTGGCGAATACGCGCTGCTCGGCCGCTACCAGCCTCACCCCGATCCCGCCCAGGAGGCCTTCTTCTTCGGCCTGTTGAAAGAGTTGGTGGAGAAAGGCGGAGTCACCGAGGCCATGCTCCGGGAGCAGATGCGGCAGAATCACGTGCGTCACGATGCCCTGGAAGTTCTGGAAAAAACCCCGCAGCTTGCAGGGGCGTGGCAGTAGCCGCCCGGGTTCCCCCGCGATGAGTGGGCCCGGCGGGTCGAAATCGGCGATGACTTCAGGCATTATCCTGCGGCAGGAAACGGCGTAGTGAGTGTGCCAGGCAAGACGCCGTTGCACCGAGGAATGCGAACGGAGCGATGTCGTTGTCATGCAGCAGAACCGCCAATTCCCCCTGGATGAAGCCAGGGAACTCGTCAAGGGCCTGATTGCTCCCCATCCCTGGATTTACTGGACGGATTTCCTCTTCAGCATCACGCTCGGCTGGACCGCGTTCGTCCTTGCCCTGCGATCCCCGCCCTTTTCCGCCTGGCAGGCGTTTTTCTACCTGGTGACGACGCTGGCTTTGTACCGGGCCGTGATCTTCACCCATGAACTGGCCCACCTGCGCAGGACCACCTTCCGGTGGTTCCGGCTGGTCTGGAATGTCACCTGCGGCTTTCCGTTGATGGTGCCGTCCTTCATGTACGGCGGGGTTCACAACGACCATCACAAACGCAATGTCTACGGGACGCGGGGGGATGGAGAATACCTGCCCTTTGCCGTGAAACCGCCCATCAAAATCGTCCTGTACCTGCTGCAGGTTTTCGTGTTGCCCCTGCTGCTGGCCGGCCGGTTCATCGTTCTGACCCCGCTTTCGCATCTTCACGGCCGGCTGCGGCGTCTGGTGTGGGAGAACGCGTCATCCCTTACCATCGATTTCGACTATCGCCGTCCCGAACCCTCGTCCAGGGACGAGGAGACCTGGCGGTGGCAGGAATTCGCTACCTTTCTTTACGGTGCCACGGCGATGGCCCTGGTGGTCGCCGGTATCTGGCCCTGGCAGGTGCTGCTCCTGTGGTACCTCGTCAACGTGCTGATGTTTCTGCTGAACTCGCTGAGAACCCTGGCGGCGCACAGCTACCGCAACCCGGGAGACCGGATCATGGATTTCCCGGAACAGTATCTGGACTCCGTGAATGTCCCGGGCAATCCTCTGTTCACGACACTCTGGGCGCCGGTAGGACTCAGGTACCATGCGACCCATCATCTGTTTCCCGCCCTGCCCTACCATGCGCTGGGCGAGGCGCATCGCCGCCTCGTCCGGGAGCTGCCGGACAATACGCTGTACCTGCAAACCCTCCGCAACAGCCTCTGGGACGCCTTGCGGCGGTTGTGGCGAGAGTCGCGGGCGCACCAGCGGATCGAACCCCCGGCAGCGGCATAGATTATTCGAGTCTACGGGAGGCGGTCAGCCATCCGAGGGTGGAGTGCCACTCCCCGGCCGCCACGCGTCCGTGACAATTCTTTACGTTCCTCTACAGCACTGTGATTCACCGCTGACCAGAACAGGCGTAGCTTGTATCCCAGGTTGAAGGTTGGACGCTTGGTAGTCGAGGAAAAAACGCCACCCTGAACCGCAAGTATCTTAAGCCGTAGATCCATATACCATTGCGCTAATGCGCAATCCAAGGAGAACCTGTTATGAAAAGGATTACCCTGCTGATCAGCGCCCTGGTCTTCGCTGTTTCACTTCCGACGTTCGCCGCCACGCCCGCGGAAAGTACAGATTCCCCGCAGCACAAGGCCGCCGTGACGAAATGCGAAAAGAAAGCCAAGGAGCACAAGATCTCCCAGGAGAAGATGCAGTCCTATCTGAGCACCTGCGAATCGAAGCAGATGAAGAAGGCCGAGGCCCATGCCACCACGCCGGCCAAGAAGACCACACCGGCCGCCGAATAAACACCCGACTCACGCCGTTGCGACGCTGGGAGAAACCGGCAGCGACGGTAGCAAAGGCCCCGCCCTGAGGAGCGGGGCCTTGCCATGTCAGGCACCCGCCCCATGTCCGCCACCGGGTCCTGGCGGTAGAATCCGGGCATGAACGCCGCCAGCCACGTCGGGATTGCCGGGTGAAACCGGTACTCGGCCGCCTGCCCTCCCGCATCAGGACACGCACCCCGGTGGTGCTGTTGGGTGCGTTGCTGTTTACCATCATCGGTATCTCCAGTCTGACCTTCCAGCTGGTGAGGGATCAGCGCTCGATGCTCGAGAGCGCAATCCGCGACTCCCAGCAGGGTGCCCTGGCGCTGCTCGCCGATCGCGTGGAACACGCGCTCCTTGGCGCCATGCAGGACCCCTTTCTGTTGCTGATCAATCTTCCGCACGCTACCGCAGCCGATCTGAAACGGATCGAGGCGGTAAAGACCGCGTTCCCGGAGGTTGAAGAGATGCTGTTTCTGGATGCCCGCATGAAGCTGGTCTTCACCTTTCCGACGCCAACCACCCGTCACCGCACCCAGTTCGATTCGTGGCTGGCCCAGCGACTGGTCCTCGAGGAAACCAGCCATGGATTCAAATCCAATGCCTTTCATTCCTTTCTGGAAACACTCGACGGACGCCCGGTGCTGTTCGGCTTTCGCCCGGCCAGCTACAGCGAGAATGTCTCTCCGAGCGACTGGCTGCTGATCCAGTTCAACCTCGACGAGCTGCAGAAGCGGCGTGTGGCGCCCCTGCTGAAGGAATTCGGGGAGGAACAAGGGGGCTCGGTGGTGCTTCACGACGCTGAGACCGTGGAAGAACAGCCTTTTCTGGATCAGCCACTCAACCGGGTTTTGCCCGGCTGGTCCCTCGTCTTCGTCCCCGATCCGGAAATCACCGACGAGCGTCTGCAACCCCGCACGGCTCTGCTCCTCACCCTGGCCGGCGGCATGGTGCTGGTCATGCTGCTGGCGACCTTTGCCGTCTGGCACGAGCTGCGCCGCGAGCATGCGCTGATGGAGCTGCGCAACCGCTTTGTCGCCAACGTATCGCATGAACTCAAGACCCCGCTGGCGCTCATCCGCATGTACGCCGAGACGCTCTATCTGCGGCGGGTAACCGATGAGGCGCGCCAACAGCTCTACCACCGGACCATCCTGCGCGAGTCCGAGCGTCTCAGTCAGATGATCAACACGGTGCTGGATTTCTCCCGTCTGAGTCAGGGAGCGGAAGTCTATCACCTCACGGAGACCGACCTCGCCGCCACGGTTACCGGGGTGATCGAGGATTACCGGCAGCGTATCGAGGAACAGGGTCTGCGTCTGGAAACCGATCTGCGTCCCAATCTTCCGCCGGTTGCCCACGACCGCCGGGGCGTGACGCAGATCCTGCTCAATCTGCTGGACAATGCGGCCAAGTATGCCGCCGGCGGCGGCGTGGTGCGGGTGCGGCTTGCCACCGGGGGGGATAGCGTTGAGCTGGCCGTCATCGATTCCGGGCCGGGCATACCCGCACGCGAACGCGACCGGCTACGCACGGCCTTCGAACGCGGAGGCGATGTCGACGCCAACAGCGGCAGCGGCCTGGGGCTGGCCGTGGTGGACCAGATCGCCGAAGTCCACCACGCTCGCGTGGTGCTGGAAACGCCGCAAGGCGGGAGCGGCCTCGAGGCCGTGGTGTCCTTTCCCATCCTGAGGACAGCCGCGTGAGTGGTCAGGCGCGCATCCTCATCGTCGATGATGATCCCGCCATGCGCGTCGGCCTGCAGGACAATCTCGAGGTGGAAGGCTATCAGGTCGTCACCGCCGCAAGCCTGCGCGAGGGCCGGGAGGTCGCCCTGCGCGAGCGTCCGGATCTGATATTGCTGGATCTCATGCTACCCGATGGCGATGGCATGAGCCTGTGCCGTCACCTCAGGAGCCAGGGCCTGCACACACCGGTCATCATGCTTACCGCCCGCGGCGAGGAAATGGACAAGGTGCTGGGTTTCGAGGTCGGCGCCGACGACTACGTAGTCAAACCGTTCAGCCTGCGGGAATTATTCGCCCGTATCCATGCCCATCTGCGCCGCACCCACGGCACGGGCACCGAAGTCCCCGTGCGGGTGGGGGTGGCACAGGCCGATTTCCCGCGCCACCTGCTCACCCGCGACGGGCATCCGCTGGACGTCACCGCCAAGGAGATGGACCTGCTGCGCTACCTCGTCGAGCACCGCGGCGAAGTGGTATCGCGCGAGACGCTGCTTGCCGAGGTCTGGGGCCACCAGAGCGAGGTCGAAACCCGCAGCGTGGACAACTACATCGTACGCCTGCGCAAAAAACTGGAACCCGAGCCCGCCGAGCCGCGCTACCTGATCACCGTCTACGGCAGCGGTTATAAACTCGTCGACCAGTAGCAAGGCCGGGACTTGATGTTCCCCCACGGGAACGGATCGGGGTAAAGTTTACGGTCTGAAGAGGAGACCCTGATGATCGCCACCGATCCCGCCACGACTCCATCCGCAGGCGTGGACAGCACACGCTGGCTCTATCTTGCCTGGCAGAAACTGACGCTCCCCGTGTACGTGCTGAGCGTGGCGCGCGAGGAGGCCCGTCATTGCCCGCGCGATATTCTGGTGGGCACGACCCGGTGGTTACCGGAAAAGGAGATACTCCGGCTGGCGCGTATGGAACTTTATCCCCGCAGCGTCGGAGCCGATACCTATCTCCTGCCGCTACACCAGCGTTGGCGGATTCTGAAATTGCGCCGGGTCTATCGCCGGAAGGATCAGCCGGTTACGCCGGTAAAGACTGAAATCCCGGGGGGCACTCGATCATGAAACGGCTTTCCGGGCGAGGGCAGGCATCCGGAACCCGCTGAAGTCGCGATCCGGTGTTACCCGGGGCGGAAGGACTCAACCACTTCCCTGGTGATCTCGAGCACGCGTTGGCCGTCCTGTTCCCGGATCATTTCCGAGGCCAGGGGATCGAACTCGATCGACTTGATGATGGTTCCGAAGACCTCTCGCAAGGCGCGCGCTCCCAGACGATATTTCTTGGATGCCATCTCGGCGATGAGCGATGTCGCCTCATCCGTAATCGTGAGCGTGATGCCGGCGTGCCGGAAATAATCGACGGCGATGGGCCAAATGGCGCCTGCGGTGTCCTTGAATATCCTGACCAGACTGGACGCACTCAAGTCGCCCAGCATGATGACGCTGTCGAAGCGAGACAGGAATTGCGGGGTCATGCCATACGCGAAAATGTCTTCCTGCTGGACATGGCGACTGAGCTCGAAGAAGAAAACCCGGTCCAGGCTGCCATCGGCACGCGGTATCAGACGGTAGAACTTGTCAGGGCCCAGTTTCTTCGTCATGCGGTGAAAAACCTGGTCATAAAGCTCCTCGAAGGCACCGCCGGCGACAAACAGGATATGCGCGGTATTGATCGGCGTCATCACCGTATGCCACTTGCCTGCCTCGAAGTAAGGCATTTCCACCTGGACGTTTTCATTCTCCATGAGCGTCAGCAGGCTGTCCTGGGCAACAATCCCCTTCACATTGGGCTCGCCGCCGACCACCGCGCGGATCTTGTCCACTTCATCCACGCAGACGATGCCATGCGAGACATAGTCCCGCATGGTCTCGAAGTCCGCCTTCTCACCCAGAATATTGGCCGCCTGGCGCGCGAGCCGCTCCATGACGATATTGCTCTGCGTTCCGCGGCTCGCCAGGTCCGCCACCAGATTGGCGTTGATGCGAATAATGGTGGAAAATTTCTCACGGCCTTTCGCCTGCAAAAAAAACCGTTCCGCGGCCCGCATGATGGTGGTCTTTCCGGTACCGGAATTGCCTATAAGCAGCACATTGCCCACCGAGTGTTCGATGAGGTGCTTGTAAATGGCAACGGCCATGTTCTTGAGCGCCTGGTCTTGCCCGATGACGTCACGAGACAAGATCGCGAATATTTCCTTGGGTGTCATTGGCGGCATTGTGGTTGAGGCGAGATTATTCCGGTCAAAAGCAGGATCATACTCTCATCGGGATTATAAGAGGTCCCCTGGCAGGTCGGATGGAATCGCCGCCAGAGGGGTGATTGCCGATTCAGCATTCATGGGTACAGGCCCGACCCGG
>JAHKKL010000328.1 GCA_020027635.1 Gammaproteobacteria bacterium | reverse complement strand
GCGACCCGCGCGATGCCTGGGCCTTCGCGCAGCGTATCTGCGGCGTCTGTACGCTGGTGCATGGCATCGCCTCGGTGCGCGCCGTCGAAAACGCGCTCAGTTACCAGATACCGCCCAACGCCCAGCTTATCCGCAATCTGATGATTGCGGCCCAGTATGTGCACGACCACGTCATGCACTTCTATCACCTGCACGCCCTGGACTGGGTCGACGTGGTGTCCGGGTTGTCCGCAGACCCCAAGGCAACCTCGGAACTGGCGCAGTCGCTGAGCAACTACCCCAAGTCTTCTCCCGGTTATTTTGCCGATGTGAAGAAGAAGCTGAAGGATTTCGTCGACGCCGGCCAGCTGGGGATCTTTGCCAAGGCCTATTGGGGACACCCGGCCTACAAGTTGCCGCCGGAGGCGAATCTGATGGCGGTCGCCCATTATCTCGATGCGCTGGCCTGGCAGCGCGATGTCGCCCGGCTGCACGCGATCTTCGGCGGCAAGAACCCGCATCCCAATTTCGTGGTCGGCGGTGTACCTTCACCGATCGACCTCAATTCGGATTCCGCCATCAATGCCGAACGGCTGTCGCTGGTCCAGGACATCATCCACAAGATGCGGGACTTCGTCGATCAGGTCTATGTGCCCGATACGCTTGCCGTGGCCGGATTCTACAAGGACTGGGGCGGGCGCGGTGAAGGCCTGGGCAATTTCCTGACCTATGGAGATTTTCCGGAGAAGGGCATGGACGATCCGTCAACCTACCTGATCCCCTCAGGCGTCATTCTCAACCGCGACCTCACCTCAATACATGATGTCGATATGAATGCGGCCGATCAGATCCAGGAATACGTCTCCCATTCCTGGTACACCTACAGCGGAGGCAAGGATCAGGGCCTGCACCCCTACGATGGCGAAACCGAACTCAACTACACCGGCCCGAAACCACCCTATGATCACCTTGATGTCGAGCAGTCCTATTCCTGGCTCAAGGCGCCGCGCTGGAAGGGGCATGCCATGGAAGTCGGTCCGCTGGCGCGGGTGCTGATGTTGTATGCGCGCGGCCATGAACAGACTAAGGATCTGGTCAACATGACACTGAACAAACTCGATATACCCGTGAAGGCGTTGTTCTCGACGCTGGGCAGAACGGCGGCCCGCACCCTGGAGACAAAGATCATCGCCGATAACATGCAGGTCTGGTATGACAACCTGGTCGCCAACATCAAGGCCGGTGATACCAAGACCTTCAACGAGGTTCTATGGGATCCTTCCACCTGGCCCAAGCAGGCCAGGGGGGTGGGATTCATGGAGGCGCCGCGGGGTGGACTGGCGCACTGGATCGTGATCGAGGACGGCAAGATCGCCAACTATCAGGCGGTCGTTCCGAGCACCTGGAATGCCGGGCCACGCGATCCCAGCGGTCAGCCGGGAGCCTATGAGGCGGCGTTGCAGGACAATCATACCCTGCACGATACCAAGGCACCGGTCGAGATATTGCGCACCATCCACAGCTTTGATCCCTGCATCGCCTGTGCCGTACACATCACCGATCCGGACGGCGAAGAATTGATCAATGTCAGGGTAAGGTGAATAATCAGGGTCGAAACCACGACAGCGGAGCACACAGCATGCAACTGAAAGCCGGTTCAAGCGTTCTTCTCACGCTCATGGGCGTGATCTTCACGCCCTTCGCACAGGCGCATATGGTTACGACAGAGACCATGGGTTTGATCTCCGGGCTTGTGCACCCGCTAACGGGCACAGATCATGTCCTGGCCGCCATTGCTACCGGTATCTGGGTCGCGGGATCAGGCGGTTCCCATACTCGAGCTGTAATCGCCGCCTTCCTGGGCATGCTGGGCCTTGGTGCCATTGCCGGTTTTACCGGTATCTCCCTGGCACTGGTCGAACCGGTGATCGCCTTGTCGGTGATTGCCATGGGCGCCCTGATCGCCCTGCGGATGTCTGTGCCACGGGTGGTGGCGCCTGCCGTCGCAGGTGGGTTTGCAATGTTTCATGGCTACGCCCATGCCGTGGGAGTACCGATTATGGACAGTGCCGTCTGGTATCTGCTTGGCTTGCTGCTGACGACATCGCTGCTGCTGGGTGCAGGAACCGTATTGGGCCGTTGGCTGGCGAAATACGAATCGCGGGTACCGGTGGGCCTCGCGGGAGGTTTTATCGCGTTGATCGGATCGATGCTGCTGACAACCGCCTGAACCATCCGGGCACATACCCGGGGTTTATTCCGCGAAAAATTAGTCGGCTGCCCAGGGATACATGCGTCCTGTCATCGCCTGCTGAAGCCCGGGGTGTCCTATGGCCGCTTCCGGCCGGGATGGATCGAGCTAAAGGCGGCCTCTGAAAATACCGCTATTGCAATTCATTCCAGCGGTCATCGCAGCATATTTGCCCTCACCGCGTGGCGATTTCGGAAAGATTGAACGCCCATTAATTGACGGATGCTGAAATAAAGATTATTAACTAAAGACAGGTGCGGAGGGTAATCAAACAAAAAGCGCCTGCTGACCAACAAGAGGCAGTTTAACTCATGAACGAAACGAAGCCAGACAAGGAGAACGATGGGGCTAGGGAAGGCCAAACACGCAAAGATGAACTCGTACTCAACTCTGACTCCATGGACCGGTTTGTCAAGGTTTTCGAGGCCAGCGCACGTCGTTGGGAACTTGTCATTTACCCTACCATGCTGGCTTTTGTCATCCTGGCAGCCTATGGTTTTTTCCTGATTTATACCCTGAGTCGCGATATCCACACGCTTGCGGAAGGTATGGATCCCGCAATGGGAGAACATCTCACCCATATCTCCGACAGCGTGGCCTACCTGTCTGAAAATGTCCGGACGATGACCCGGCGTATGGACAGAATGACGAATTCCATCGATGATATTTCCGTCAAGATGACTGCGATGGAAAATCTTGATCCCATGCTGACACACATCCGCGGTATGGATGCGTCGATGCGCAATATGACGATTACAGGTGATCAGATGCGCAACGAAATGACCTATATGGGGCGCAATATTGCCCGTCCGCTTTCAAAGATGAACAGTTTTTTCCCTTGGTAAACAGGAGCCCGGATGTTTCACCACGCTTGTTTGTCCAGGTTTGATATCATCCAGTGGTGGGGTCCGGGCCGGTTGGAAGTCAGTATTGAATCATTTTCAGATCTGACTGGTGCAAGATAAGAAACGATAAAGGAGAGAAATCATGTTAATAAGAACGCTGGTTATCACGCTGTTATCCGGGGTTTTCTGCCTGCAGCAGGCCATGGCAGAAGAGGTACC
>JAHKKL010000327.1 GCA_020027635.1 Gammaproteobacteria bacterium | reverse complement strand
GGTAGGTCTGCAGGGCAATGGCCCGGTACTCGGCCGATGATTGCCGCCAGAGGGTGGCGTTCAGCATCTCATGACTATTTTGTACCATCCCCGATTTCGCGCACCCGAACAGGGTCAGGCAGAGCGCGAGCGTCGCCACCTGCAGGACACGGTGGTAACCATATGATGTATCCGCACGGCTCCAGAGGTGGAACAGGGGGAAACAATCTCTCCAGGCCATGCATCGCACCGGGAAGCGGCGTGCAAGCAAAATCGGCGACATAACACGGAACCTCTGGAGTGTGAGTCAGTCAGGCAACCACGTAACCTGCAGTCCTCCCCGCCGGCGGGAGGGAGTCGACAACGCGGCACGAAACCTGGGCGGAGTTTACAAGGGCCCGATAGTCATCGCCAAGTTCTGTTATGACTGACGGTGACTGATTTCAGCCCAATGGGATACGCATGCCAGGGAGCTGGCGCACGGACCGGATGCAGGGACAGATGGGGGGCGTTGAAGAGCGAATTGCCGGTGGCAGATCTTCGGGAATTTCAGTGGCCGACACTGG
Organism: Gammaproteobacteria bacterium; assembly: GCA_020027635.1. Classification (GTDB taxonomy): domain Bacteria; phylum Pseudomonadota; class Gammaproteobacteria; order UBA9214; family UBA9214; genus CAVQCA01. The sequence continues at coordinate 2,753 of JAHKKL010000327.1, read as the reverse complement.
CCAGACGGGTGGGTACCATGAACTGGTGTATGGGCTGGATCAGGCGGCTCAACCACAAACCGCCGTTGGGATCTTCAGCCAGGGCTACGATGATGTATTTGTGGCCTTCCGCCTCGACGATCGCACTGTCGGCGTGCCACTGCCGCCAGGATCCCGACTTGCGGTAGATCCTTGCATCGGGAAACTCGGCGAGACCCTTCACGAATTTGTGATTGATGCCCGGATTGCCGAGCATGGACTTCATTTCGCGGGTCAGATTGGGACCCACTAATTGCCCGGTTTCCAGCAGGTAGTAGAACCGCGCGGTTTGCATGGCGGTCGCGCCGTGCGACAGGTTATGCAGGGGGTCACGCTGGTAGGCAGCCGAATTGCCGTATTCCTTGCCGACCCAAAGACCGCCGTTGACTTGCGGGTCATAGAGGCGAAACTTTCTGGATTGCAGAATGTCGAGCAAACGGTTCTTGCCGACCCGGTTCAGCATGCGGGTGGCGTCTTCATTTGACGATACCCGTATCATCCGGGTGAGCGAATCACGGGTGTCCCGATCCAGCGTCATTTCACCCTGTTCGATTTCCACAAACGCGCCTAACAGAATGGCGATCTTGGGGAGGCTGGCGGCGTATTGCATTTCATCGCCGTTGACTGCCGCCACGCGTGGTTTATCCAGGTGTGTGATGTCCACCAGCGCGACGCTCAGCTTCTTGTTGCTGACGGCCTTGTTCAGGCCGAGCTGTGCCAGAGTCTTGTTCAGCTGGCGCTGCAGACCGCTATCAACGCATTTCCAGAGGGAGGGTGAGGAGGGCGTCGCGTCGGCCGTAACCTGGCTCGACGTGACTAATGCGATAAAACCAAAAAGGGCTGCACGAATGAGATGCATATGCGGTAGCATGATACCAGTCCGGTGAAACCCGGGTCAATTAGCAGTTCACATCAATGTCGACGAATTCCAATTCAGACAGGCACGGGGGGACTCATGTTCAATCCCTCAAGGTCCGTTCTATCATCCTGTTCTCAAACTTTTTTCTGATAATACTCGCGTATTACCAGGTCAAGTCGGCGAGCCGATCCCTGCTCATCGAGTACTGGGGTTCGGAGAACTTTCCCTGGGTCTGGATTGCCTCGGCCCTGGTCCTTGGCAGCTTTATCGGCTTCTACTACCGACTGGTTGAACGCTACAGCCGTCTTGCGGTGGTACTGGGTTGCTGTTTGTTGTTTATCGCTTTGCTGGTGGTTTTTCACGCGGCGCTGGGCTGGTACGGAGCGGTGACGTCCGTTGTCTTCTATATATTCGTCGATATTTTCAGCGTGATCCTGGTGGAACAGTTCTGGAGTCTCGCCGATTCCGTTACCGAAACCGAGGCAGGGCGCAAATCCTACTGGTTTATCGGTACCGGTGGCCTGCTGGGCGGTGTCATCGGCGGCGCGGCCGCCACCGCCATGCTGGAGTTTACTCCCATGCGGACACCGGACCTGCTGCTCTCGTGCGCGGCCATCCTGATCGTGACCTTCCTGCTGAATCTGGCGATGGGCCGCATGGGACTTTATCGGGAAGTAACGAGCAAAGGACCGCCGGTTGTCGCCGCTGGTGGCTGGCGTGCGCTGATAAAAAGCCGCTACCTGATACTCATCGCCTGCTCCTTGCTGTGTTCGCAGCTGGTGCAGCCGGTCGTTGAATACCAGTTCCTAAAAGCGGTAGAGGCGAGCTACTCGGCACTCGATGCGCGAACGCAGTACATCTCGAGTTTTTTCAGCATACTCGGCGTCGTCTCGATCGCGATCAACCTGCTGGTCACACCGTTCCTGCATCGCTACCTCGGCGTCATGTGGGGCATGGTGATCCAGCCGTTCGTTCTCGCGATGTCATCACTGGCCTTCATGGCGCAACCCACACTGATGATCGCCTCCATGATGAAGATCGGGGATCGGGGACTGTCCTACTCCATCAGCAGAGCATCCAAGGAGCAACTCTACATACCGGTGGATCCGGTGCGGACCTACCAGGCAAAGGCGTGGATCGACATGCTCGGCTATCGCCTGTTCAAGGTGTTCGGATCGGCGTTGATCCTGGTGCTCGCGGGGTGGTTGCCGCTGGGCGAGAATGCCATGCAGCTCGGCTGGCTGACACTGTTCATTTGCGGCGCCTGGACCCTTGTGCTGGCACTGCTGGCCAGGGAATACCACGCCTTCGTGAATGGGACTCCCGTACCCGCCTGATGGCAAGCGCCAAACGCACTGATGCGGCCGCACTGGCTTTCGCCCTGTTTGCGGCGACCACGATGATCGCGCAGCAGGTGGCCGGAAAGGCGACGCGCGATGCGCTGTTTCTCTCCAATTTCGACGTCACCAACCTCCCCAAGGTGATGATCGCCTCTGCCATAGCCTCCATGGCGGGCGTGCTGATGATGTCGCGCCTGCTGTCACAGTTTTCTCCTTTCGCACTGGTTCCCATGGCGTTTGGTGTCAGTGCGATCCTCTTTATCGGCGAGTGGCTGCTGCTGGGTTCCCATCCGGGTGTCGCTTCCGTGGTCCTGTATCTGCACATGGCGGTATTCGGCGCCATACTCATCAGTGGCTTCTGGTCAGTCATCAATGAGAGATTCGACCCCCATTCCGCCAAACAGCGCATCGCGCGCATCGCCGCCGCGACTACCTTCGGCGGCGTTGTCGGAGGGGTGCTGGCGGAGCGGGTGACTGCGCTGCTTGACGTGCGTACCATGCTGCTGTTCCTGAGTGGCCTGCACGTCGTATGCCTG
>JAHKKL010000326.1 GCA_020027635.1 Gammaproteobacteria bacterium | reverse complement strand
GATGCTTTCCGCGTGTCCGGTGAGCGTTTCCAGCGCCTCATAGGAGTCCTGCGGGCGGACCACCTGCACCAGCTCGACCTTTTCAAACTGGTGCTGGCGGATCATGCCGCGGGTGTCCTTGCCGTAGGAACCGGCCTCGGAACGGAAACACGGGGTATGCGCCACAAAACGCAAGGGCATTGCAGCATCTTCGGTAATCGTCCCGCGCACCAGGTTGGTGACTGGCACTTCGGCGGTTGGAATCAGGTAGTACGCCGGATCGCTGCAGGTGCGGAAGAGATCTTCCTCGAACTTGGGCAGCTGCCCGGTGCCGCGCAAGCTGTCGGCATTCACCAGGTAGGGGACGTACACCTCGGTGTAGCCGTGCTCGAGGGTGTGGGTATCGAGCATGAACTGGATCAGCGCCCGGTGCAGGCGCGCCAGCGGTCCCCGGATCACGCTGAAGCGGGCACCGGAGATTTTGGCGGCGTTCTGGAAATCGAGCAGGCCCAGCCGCTCACCCAGGTCGACGTGATCCACGGGCTCGAAACCGGATCCGCGCGGTTCGCCCCAGCGCCGGATCTCCAGGTTGTCTGCCTCACTGCGGCCATCCGGCACGGATTCATGCGGGATGTTCGGGATGCCCATCAGGACGCCGGCAAGGATCTCCTGTAGGCCGGCCAGTTCATCCTCGGCCGCCTTGTGCTGGCTGCCCAGACCCTCGATCTGCTCGAGCAGCGGACCGATGTCCACCCCTGCGGCCTTGGCCTTGCCGATCTCCTTCGAGCGCCGGTTACGCTGCGCCTGCAGCTCCTGGGCCTTCATCTGCAGAGCCTTGCGCCGCTCCTCGAGTTCTTCCAGGCGCGCGGTGTCGAGAACGAAGCCGCGCCGGGCAAGCGCGGCGGCGACCTGGTCGAGGTCGGTGCGGATCAGTTTGGAATCAAGCATGGTGTCTTCATCAGGCGTTGGTGAGTTACTAAGGTAAACCTTACTGATGCCTCAACTCTGTAGAGGTCTCATGCCGGGTAACTCCTTCCGTGACACGCGGTGAATACCTCCCTGTACACTCGCCGGCCGCAGTCGCTCCGGGCATCCTGCCCTCACGCGACACTTGCACTTCCCTGTGCATCGTCCCTGCGGCCGACGGTCACTACAGGATTTACCCGGCATGAGGTTTTTCCTGGTAACACAAGCAACCGGTTTTAGGCACAGCCTCAGACGTAGAGGGTGGCCGGCCAGCTCACGATATGCCCCGGATCCAATCTCGGATACAGGTACTCGATTATCGAGACGGTTTTCTCCGGGGTGTCGAAGAATTCGATCACCAGCGGCAGGTTCAGCGAGATATCCAGCAGCGAGGAGGAATGCATCCTGCCGTGCTTGCCGAAACCGCTGATGCCGCGATACACGGTCACGCCGAGTACCTTCTTGTCATCATGCAGGCACTCGAGCAGTTTCTCGAGCTTGCCCTCGGCCTCCGTCAGATAAACGCGCACACAGGTGACATCCAGTGTTTTCATAATTGTCTCGCAATCAGCACGCCGAGGCCGGCGGCGGCAATACAGACCGTCACGCTGAGCAGGACGTTGATTAACGCCTTAAGCATCTGCCCGGCCTCGATCAGGTTCAGTGACTCGATGGAAAAGGACGAAAATGTCGTAAAGCCGCCCAGCACTCCGATCAGCAGAAAGGCGCGCAATACCGGCCCTGCGGCGACGCGGTCAAGCAGCCAGATATACAGAAAGCCCATCAGCAGGCTGCCCAGGATATTGACGGTGAGGGTACCGTAGGGGAACCCCCGCCCCAATACCGCATGAGTGCCGCTCGACACCCAGTAACGCAGCAACGAGCCGATGGCGCCGCCCGCCGCGATCGCCAGCACCTGCCTCATCCCGTCGTCCCATGATTCATGGCCGGTTATGGTACACGCAGGCCGCATCGCGTGCATCGTTGACAGGGACGATTCACCCGCGGCGATACCAGCCCTGCTGCGCTTCATCCTTTGTATTTGCGGTCCAGTTCCCGCAGGTGGGCCAGTTTCTCGGCGATCCGGATCTCCAGACCGCGTTCGACCGGCCGGTAATAACGCACCGGTGTCATGTCCTCGGGGAAATAATGCTCGCCGGCGGCATAGGCCTCGGGTTCGTCATGGGCGTAGCGGTAGGCCCTGCCGTAGCCCAGTTCCTTCATGAGGCGAGTGGGGGCGTTGCGCAAATGGACGGGCACTTCCAGCGAGCCGAGCTTACCGACATCGGCGCGGGCGTCATTGTAGGCGGCGTAGACGGCGTTACTTTTTGGCGCACAGGCGAGATAGAGCACGGCCTGGGCTAGCGCCAATTCCCCTTCAGGGCTGCCGAGGCGCTCCTGGATGTCCCAGGCATCAAGGGCAAGACCCAGGGCGCGCGGATCGGCATTGCCGATGTCCTCGGAGGCCATGCGTGCCAGCCGGCGCGCGATGTAGAGCGGGTCGCAGCCGGCATCTAGCATGCGCGCCAGCCAGTAGAGGGAGGCATCGGGCGCGGAACCACGCACCGATTTGTGCAGCGCCGAGATCTGGTCGTAGAAATCGTCGCCGCCCTTGTCGAAGCGACGTACCCCGCCGGCAATGACTTCATTCAATACCGCTTCGGGTATGACGCTGTGATCTCCTTCCGTCTCCGCGAGGTCGGCGGCGATCTCGAGCAGGTTGAGCGCGCGCCGTGCATCGCCGTCCGCGGCCTGCACCAGCCGGGCGCGCAATTCCTCCGCCAGCGCCAGCTTACGCTCCCCCAGACCATGCTCGCGGTCCTCGATGGCGGCATCGACGATACGGCGCAGGGCCTCGTGCTCCAGCCGTTTGAGAGTGTAGGTCCGGGCCCGGGACAGCAGGGCACTGTTGAGTTCGAAGGACGGGTTCTCGGTGGTGGCGCCAATGAAAATGATCGTGCCGTTTTCCACATAGGGCAGAAAGGCGTCCTGCTGCGCCTTGTTGAAACGGTGCACCTCGTCGATGAACAGGATGGTAAGGCGCGCTTCCAGATCGCGCAGGCGCGTTGCGGCCTCGACGGCGGCGCGGATATCCTTGACGCCCGCCATGACCGCCGAGAGGGTGAGAAATTCGGCGTTGGTCTGCTCGGCAAGCAGTTTCGCCAGTGTGGTCTTGCCGGTGCCCGGCGGCCCCCACAGGATCATGGAATGCAGATGACCCTCCTCGATGGCGCGGCGCAGGGGTTTTCCCGGTCCGAGGATATGCGACTGGCCGGTGAAGGCATCCAGCGAGCGGGGCCTCATCCGGTCGGCCAACGGACGCCAGGCGTCTTCGCTAGTCGGCATGGGTGACCG
>JAHKKL010000325.1 GCA_020027635.1 Gammaproteobacteria bacterium | reverse complement strand
GCCGCTCGGCTACGTGCCCTACCTGGTGCTGCACGCGCCTGTCCTGGGCGTCCTGAAGGGCCTCCTGCTGATCGGCCTGATCTGCCTCATGTTCCCCGATCACGTACAGCCCATGGCGAGCGCGCCCGCCGCCGGCGGCCCGCTGACGGTGGCGGAATGGCGGCTGACCGTCATCCTCGCGGCCACGCTGGGGCTGTGGGTCACCGACGCGTGGCACGGGCTGTCGCCGGCGTGGATCGGACTGGCCGCGGCGGTGCTGTGTCTCCTGCCGGGGGTCGGCTTCTTGCCGCCCGAGGCGTTTGGCCAACTGAACTTCCGCACCATGTTCTACGTCGCCGCGATCCTCGGGCTGGCGTCGATGATCCGCGAGACGGGGCTCGGCACGCTGCTCGGCCACGGTTTGCTGGGGGTGACCCCGCTCGATCCGCGGGCCCCGTTCTGGAACTTCACCGCGCTCGCCGGGCTGACGACCGTGCTGTCGTTGGCCGTCCCGAACGGCGCGCCGGTGCTCTTCACCCCGATGGCGGCCGAGGCCGCGGCGGCGACGGGCTTGGGTCTGCTCACGGTCGTGATGATGTCGGTGCTGGGGTTTTCGACTGTGGTGTTGCCGTTCCAGGCGCCCCCGATCATCCTCGCGCTCGAGCTCGGCGCCGTGCGGCTGCGCGATGCGACGCGACTCAGTCTCGTCTCAGCGGCGCTGACCCTGCTGCTCCTCGTCCCCGTGGACTACCTCTGGTGGCACTGGCTCGGTCGCCTCTAACCTCGTCCGGTGACCAATCCCTACCTGGACACGTAGGGGAGTATCCAGAAGAGCACGGTGAGCGGTGTCGCAACCCAGAGCATTATTCTCTGCCGCCGACTGCCTGTCTTCCGCCAATAGGCAAAGTAATACCCGGCACCCAGAAACCCCACTGACACCGGGACGAAGTACACGCGAAACTCCGCCAACCTGGCGGCGAGCGCCCCGCCCGCCACGCCGAGAACGGCGGACAGGACCACAGACAGTCAGAGTACTGACAGCAGGCCAGTGAACGTTGAGAGACTGCTGGTGAGTCCCACGTTGATGTCGCGCTTCATGGTGTAATCCCTCCGAACGGTTGTGGTACACAATACCCCTACTCTGGCCGCGCCAGCCCCTTGTAGAGGAACGAGAACGGTTTGAGCCCCTTGAGATACCCCGTGTCGATCTGGGAGATGCGGAAACCGGCTTCTGAGATCAAGGTGTCGATCCTCCGATTCAGGTTGCAGCCACCAGCAATCTGGTTCCACAGTGGGTTCAGCCGGTTCTGCCAGACCTGCACGCGGCGGTCCGCCGCGAGGCCGTGCTCGACAAAGATGAGGCGGCCATCCTGCTTCAGGACACGCCGCATTTCCTTGAGCGCCGTCACCGGATCGGGGATGGTGCACAGCGTCCATGTCGTCACTACGGTATCGAAAGTCTTGTCCTCTAGGGGGATATGCTCACCCGAAAGCCCGAGGTACTCGATTGGGAAGGGAGCTGCAGCGGTCCGCTTGTGCGCGAGCTTCCAGAGCTCGACAGACGGATCCAGGCCGACCAGTGTTTCGATGTCCGGTGAGTAAAACGGGATATTGAGGCCGGAGCCGATGCCCACTTCGAGGACCTTCCCAGACGCGAACGGCACGAATCTGGTCCGCTCCGCCGCGGCGAGCGTGTTCTGCATGGTGAGGTTGATAAGCCGGGGCAGCACGTATGTGCTATAGATGCCCATGACGACATGCTCTCTTCTTACTTCATGGCGTACGCGTTGACGAGGGCATCGACGACCGTCTCCTCGGCGATGGTGTCGTCGAGCGCGGTAGGGTACGGATCGTAATGGCGATGCAGCGCAAAAAACGCCGTGGTTTCTATGATGAGCCGGGCGGCGGCTGGGACGTCCGGCACAGGACGCAGGAGGCGTTGGCTGGTGCGCAGCGTCAGATAGCGCGTGCATTGGTCGATCAAGCGACCCCTGACACCGCCGAACCACAAAGCCGCCAAGTCCGGCCAATCCAAGGCGGACCGCTCCACCACTTTGATGCCCCGGTGATGCCGGGCGGTGATGGTGTAGAGCTCACGGATGATGCGTTCCAACTCAGCGCGTGGGGCGTCGACGATCGTGCGGGTGAGTGCCGCCTCGAGTGTTGGAAACCGGCCCTCTTGTTGCAGCACCTGCCGCAAGAACTCCAGCGTAGCGCCTGGCGGTGGAGTAGGAAGCGGCAACGTGAGGTCTGCAGGTGTCACCCCCAACGGGGCAGCAGCCCGGACGACGAGGTCGAACAGTGCTTCCTTGCTCTCGACATAGCGGTACACGGCGCCTGGTGACAGGCCCATCGCCTGGGTCACATCGGCCATTTGCGTGCGCCGATATCCCTTCTGGATAAAGAGATTCGTCGCCGTCTCGATGAGGTCATCCAGCCGCTCAATGGCGAGTCTGCGTGACATGCTCCATCTTCTACACACAATAATAAGTAAATGATTCACTTACTTATAATACGGCTTTGCTGTTTTGTCAAGGGCTTCCGGCTTCCCCGGAGAAAACGAGAAATAATGGCACATGTTACATTATTTCTCCGCTTCTTAGGGGAAGCCAGAACAACCGAGAGGAGCAACGCAAGATCATCCGGTATAACCATCTGGTAGCCAATCTGGTGGTCTTTTACAACGTGGTGTCGATGACGCGGGTTTTACAGGGCTTGATTGATGAAGGATACTCGGTGACACCCGAGGTGATTGCACGGTTGTCCCCTTACAAGACGGAGCATATCAATAGATTTGGGCATTACGAGCTCCGCTTCAATCAGATGCCACAGCCCATGACGGAAGACCTCCGACTCTCTCCACCTCTCGCCATGGGGTAGAGGGAGCCATCTGGAATTTTGCACGTTTAGTGCTCATCCCCCGGCGACACCCAAGGCGCTGCGCAACCGTGCCCCGCCGCGCGGCCCCGCAGACCCAGCCCGTGCTCGAGCTGCGACGACCGAGGCAGCGTGGGGAGTGGGAGTACACAGCTGCCGCACAAAATTCGCGGTTGCTATCGGAAAGCCTTACACCCCCCGGACGCCGCCGGCGCAAGCCCCTCTACCCGCTTCCCCCGCAGCGCCGCCTGGCGAGCCAGCGCACGCCCCTGCGGTGGCCTGGCGGAGCGCCAGCGCAAAAAGTCGACCCGTAGAGGTTTTTGCGCCAGTGCCCTGGCGTCCGCTCCTGCCGTTTCAGGCCTCCGCGGCGCGCCGGTCCTGCAGGCGCCGCCCCAGCTCCCGCAGCGCCGCCGCGTCCAGCTGCACCATCCGCTCGGCCACCGCGG
>JAHKKL010000049.1 GCA_020027635.1 Gammaproteobacteria bacterium | reverse complement strand
TATTCCTGCAACGCCTGCGGCGCGCAGTTCCCCCAGTGGGCCGGGCAATGCGGCGACTGCGGCGCCTGGAACACGCTCGCCGAGGTGAGCACCGCGGCACCGCAACGTCCCGGGCGCTTCGCCGGCTATGCCGGCGATGCCGGCGTCACGGTGACCCGCCTCTCGTCCGTCAAGCCGGATTCCCACACGCGGTCCTCGGTCGGCCTGCTGGAACTCGACCGCGTGCTGGGCGGCGGGCTGGTCACGGGTTCGGTGGTGCTGATTGGCGGCGACCCGGGAATCGGCAAGTCCACGCTGCTGCTGCAGGTGCTCTCGACCCTGTCCGCCGGCATGAGTTCGCTCTATGTCACGGGCGAGGAATCGCCGGAACAGATCTCCCTGCGCGCCGCCCGTCTCGGCATCGACGGCGACAACGTGCGGCTGGTCTCGGAAACATCGGTGGAGCGGATCATCGACACGGCATGCCGGGAAAGGCCGCAGGTCATGGTGCTCGATTCCATCCAGACACTCTACACCGAGGCCCTGCAATCCGCGCCGGGCTCGGTCGCGCAGGTCCGGGAAAGCGCCGCACAGCTGGTCCGCTTCGCCAAACAGACTGGCACCGCCATGTTCCTGGTCGGTCACGTGACCAAGGAAGGCATGCTGGCGGGGCCGCGGGTGCTCGAGCACATGGTGGACACCGTGCTGTATTTCGAGGGCGATCCGGGAGACCGCTACCGGATACTGCGGGCCATCAAGAACCGCTTCGGCGCCGTCAATGAAATTGGCGTGTTCGCCATGACGGAGCGGGGCCTGCGGGAGGTGCGCAACCCGTCCGCCATCTTCCTGTCACGCCACCCGGTAGCGGTGCCCGGCAGCGTGGTGATGGTGACCTGGGAGGGCACTCGGCCGTTGCTGGTTGAAGTCCAGGCGCTGGTGGACCAGAGCCAGCTCGGCACCCCGCGGCGGGTGACCCTGGGCATGGAGCAGAACCGGCTTTCCATGCTGCTTGCGGTACTGCATCGCCACGGCGGACTGCTCACCGGGGACCAGGATGTTTTCGTCAATGTGGTCGGCGGGGTACGCGTCTGTGAAACCGCGGCCGACATGGCCGTGCTGCTGGCGGTGGTTTCCAGTTTCCGCAACCAGCCGCTGCCCGCAGACCTGATCGTGTTCGGGGAGATCGGTCTTTCCGGCGAGCTCAGGCCCGTGCCGAACGGCCAGGAGCGCCTGCAGGAGGCGGCCAAACACGGCTTTCACCGGGCCATCATTCCCGCCGCCAACAAGCCGAAGCAACCGATTCAGGGTCTGGAGGTGACGGCTGTCGAGCGTCTCGCGCAGGTACTGGATGTGTTTTCAGGAGAGATCTGAAAGTTCATGTTTCAGCAGGGAGGTGTCGCCCAGGTTGATTTCCATCAGCCAGCGGATCACGTCCCTGCCATGCTCATCCAGATCGGCGAAGGCCATGCCCAGCCGGTCCCTGTCGACCTGCCGGATGACGACTTCGGTGCTGAAATAGGACATGTTGGCCAGTTGCACGCGCAGTGTGTAGTGCATACCCGTGCGGCCCGTCCAGCCGTCCGGCAGTTCAACCAGGGCGCCGGTCAGTGACAGATCGATCAAGCGCGTTGCCCACTCCTCTCCCGGCGTTGACAGCAGGGCAGGAGCATGCAATGAGATGCGGGTGAAATGGCGCTGTCTCGTGGTTCTGTCGTCTTGGTGCGTGCCCGTTTCCCCGGCATCCGGCCGCGTTTCAATGTTGTATTCGAATTCGAGCCCCCCCATGGCGATTCTGTCGCCCACATTCAGCGGAAAGGCGTCCTCACCGATGGTTACCCGGTTGACCTGGGGGAAGATTTCGCCTTCCAGATGTGACAGGTAGTATCCGTCTTCACGGCGGCTGATCATGGCCGCGAGGGAACCGGCACTGCCGAAGCGCGTGACCGGGTTGTCGAGATGGATGAGCCTGCCCCGGTGCTTGCCGCCGAGTATCCTGAGCGCCCCCCGCGGTGGTGGCGGCACGGTGTTCAGGTGCACATGGGCAGGGGCGTTTTCGTCGGAGAAAACCAGTGTGTAGGTGCCGAGGAAGATGACATCCCCATCCTGGAGCAGGTGTTCGTGCGAGCGGCCGTGATTGATCTGCAACTCGTCGGTGTCGGCGGCAGCCGTGAGATGATAATCCCTCCCGTCGCAGGCGATTCTGACATGTACCGGTCGCAGGGACACGTCGTCGATCGGGATGTCGCAGGAAGGATCGGACCCGATCAGGATATCCCTGCCGGTCAGGAACAGGGATTTCAGTGGATTGCTGCCGAGACTCAGTGTCAGTTTCGCCATTGCGGCCACCTTGGTGTCATTCGCTTCCGTGCCGATATTCCCAGACTCGGACGGTCATGTAAAGCCGGGCCGACCGGCTCATGGGCAACTCCCGTTCCGTAAGGGTGCGGCAGTCGGACGGCATCGATCAGGTATTACCGGCGTCGGTACGCGCACCGGCGAGTGCAGGATGGATGCGTACCGTCTTGACCATGTTTTCCTTGATCAGCAGGATATCGACCGGATGGCGGTCGAGCAGCACGGTGATGCCGGCATCCGGGATCATTTCCAGATGTTCGATGATCAGTCCATTCAGGGTCTTGGGACCGTCGGTTGGCAGCGTCATGTGCAACGCGGCATTCAGGGTGCGGATGTTGATGGAGCCGTCGACCAGCCAGGTGCCGTCCTCCTGGGGCAGGATTTCGTCGAACTGCGCCGCCGGATCGGAGGTGAACTCCCCGACGATTTCCTCGAGGATGTCTTCGAGGGTGATTAGCCCCTGCATGTCGCCGTATTCATCCACGACGAAGCCGATGCGGCGCTTGTTGCGCTGGAAATTGAGCAGTTGCCGGTTCAACGAGGTGTTTTCCGGGATGAAATAGGGTTCACGTGCGATGCCTTGCAGGGCGGCACGGTCGAGTTCACCCCGGTACAGCACCGGCAGGACGTCGCGCATGTGCAGGATGCCGATGACGTGGTCGATGTTCTCCCTGAACAGCGGCAGGCGGGTGTACTGGCTGCCCGAGAGCTGGGTGATGATGGCCTCCCAGTCGGCGTCCACGTCGATCCCGATGACATCCTGGCGTGGTACCATGATGTCTTCGACCGTGATCTTCTCGAGATCCATGAGATTGAGCAGCATCTCCTGGTGACGCTGCGGAATCATGGCGCCGGCTTCCTTGACGACGGTACGCAGTTCCTCGGTGGTCAGGGCGTTGGACGCCTGCGCCTCGGTCGACACACCGAGCCCCTTCAGAACGGTGTTGACGATGATATTCACCATCCACACCAAGGGGTAGAGCAGTTTAAGCAGCGGGATATAGATCCAGGCCGACGGCAGGGCGATGCGCTCCGGGTGCAGCGCGGCCAGGGTTTTCGGCATGACATCCGCGAAGATCAGGATCACCAGCGTCAGCACTCCGGCGGCAATGGCGATCCCGGATTCGCCCCAGAGCTTGAGCGCGATGAGGGTGGTGAGCGTGGAGGCGACGATGTCGGTGAAATTCCTGCCGAGCAGAATCACGCCGATCAGGCGGTCGGGGCGTTCGAGCAGCCGCGCCGCGCGCTGCGCGCCGGGGTGACCCTGCTCCGCGAGGTGGCGCAGCCGGTAACGGTTCAGGGCCATCAGCCCGGTTTCGGAGCCGGAGAAAAAGGCCGACAGCAGGATCAGGATAAACAGCGCAAAGAATAGTACGCCGAGGTGGATGTCGTCCAAACGGGGACAGCCTCTTATGGGGTAGTGGGGCTTATAGTACGGAAATTTGTCCTGCCTGTCAGTTCGTGCGGCCGGCTCAGCGCTTCAACACCAGTTCCAGCACGAACTTGCTGCCGAAATAGGCCAGCATCAGGAACACGAATCCGCCCACGGTCCAGTTGATCGCCAGCCGGCTGCGCCAGCCATAGCGCCAGCGGCCCCAGAGCAGGGTGGCGAACACCAGCCAGGCGATGATGGAAAGCACGGTCTTGTGTACCAGGTGCTGGGCGAAGATGTCCTCGAGAAACAGTATTCCCGTGACCAGCGCCAGGGTGAGCAGCGTAAACCCGATGGCGACCATCTGGAACATCAGGGATTCCATGGTCTGCAGGGGTGGCAACGAACGGATGAAGCCGCCCGGTTGCCGGTTGTGCAGGTGGCGGTCCTGTATCGCCAGCAGCAGTGCCTGCAGTACCGCGAGTCCGAGGATGCTATAGGCGAGCAACGATATCAGGATATGGGCATCGAGCTGCCAGGAACCCGACGGGGTAACCACCTGTCTTTCAGGATACAGGAGCATCATCCCGATACTCAGCGCGGCCACCGGGAATACGGGTATGCCCAGGTTCTCTACCGGTTCCTGGAACGAGGCCAGCATCAGCAGGGCTGCGGTGATGAGGAAGATCAGCGAGACCGCATTGAAGAAAGCGAGATTGAGCCCGTCCGGTGTCAGGATGGACGGATAGAGCAGGCTGGCGTGCAGCAGCACGGCGATGCCGCTGATCAGCAGGATCTGGTTTCGGTGGCACCCGGGGCCGGAGTAACAGTGCGCGAGCCGCAGGGCCAGCAGTACGCTGGCCAGCAGGTACAACACGATGGCGATCGATCCGGCGATAATGGTCGTCATGACGAGGGTAGGGTTCCCGATTTCAGGGCGTCATCATCGCACAACTCGAAAGGGCATTGAAGTGAGGGCGTGCACTCAAGGGTATCCGGCGACATTTCCGTGCCGGTAATCCTTGTTCCGGTTATAATTCCCCGCCTGATATCGCACTAACCACGGTTGCCAGTCCATGTTTGATAATCTCACCGAACGGCTGTCCCGAACGATCAGAAATCTGCGCGGCCAGGGGCGGCTGACCGAGGATAACATCAAGGAGACCCTGCGCGAGGTGCGCATGGCGCTGCTCGAGGCCGATGTGGCGCTGCCGGTGGTGAAGGACTTCATCGACCGGGTGCGCGAGCGGGCATCCGGGCAGGAGGTGCTCAAAAGCCTGTCGCCGGGCCAGACGCTGGTCAAGGTCGTCAATGAGGAACTGATCCGGGTCATGGGCGAGGCCAATGATGCCCTGAATCTGAATGTCCAGCCGCCCGCGGTTATTCTGATGGCCGGTCTGCAGGGTTCCGGCAAGACGACCAGCAGCGCCAAGCTGGCGCTCTGGCTGCGGGAGCGCGCCAGAAAGAGCGTGCTGCTCGCCAGTTGCGACATCTATCGCCCGGCCGCCATCGATCAGCTGAAGACGCTGGCCGGTCAGGTCGAAGCCGAGTTCTTCCCCAGCTACCCGGATCAGGACCCGGTGGCGATTGCGCAGGAGGCCGTCAGCCAGGCCCGCAAGCGGCATATTGACGTGGTTATCATCGATACCGCCGGCCGTCTGCACATCGATGCGGAAATGATGGACGAGATCCGCCGGCTGCATGAGACGCTGCAGCCGGTCGAGACCCTGTTTGTCGTCGACAGCATGACGGGCCAGGATGCCGCCAACACGGCGCGCACCTTCAATGAAGCCCTGCCGCTCACCGGCGTGATCCTGACCAAAACGGATGGCGATGCCCGTGGCGGCGCCGCTCTGTCGATCCGCGCCATTACCGGAAAACCCATCAAATTCCTGGGCGTCGGCGAGAAGACGGCCGCGCTGGAACCCTTTCACCCGGACCGGCTTGCCTCGCGCATCCTGGGTATGGGTGATGTGCTGAGCCTGGTCGAGGAGGCCGAGCGCAAGGTCGACAAGGAGAAGGTCGCGCGGCTTGCCAGCAAGATATCGAAGGGAAAACGCTTCGATATGGATGATTTTCGCGAGCAACTGGAACAGATGCTGAACATGGGAGGGCTGACGGGTCTGATGGACAAGCTGCCGGGCATGGGACAGTTGCCGCAGAAGGCCAAGGACATGGTGAACGATCGCGAAATCCACCGCATGGTCGCGATCATCAATTCCATGACCCGGCAGGAGCGCAGCTTCCCCGATGTCATCAAGGGGTCGCGCCGGCGGCGCATCGCCGTCGGTTCCGGAACGCAGGTGCAGGATGTGAACCGGCTGCTCAAGCAATACCTGCAGATGCGCAAGATGATGCAGAAGATGTCCCGGGGCGGCATGGGCAATATGTTGCGCGGTCTGAAGGGCAAGGTACCCCAGGGGTTTCCGTTCCAGGGCCTATGATCACGAAGGTTTTCCCCACGGAAAATAAAAACGGTGGCCTGGGCCACCGTTAAACACTGCGCTTGATCGGCTTACGTTGTCGTTAGATTTTTTCTGCTATCCGTTTTTCCACAATGCCGTGCGCGAACCCGTTTATTATTTAGTGATCAGTGCAAAGTAGTGTTGCGCTTACATCCGGGTTGAATGCTCCCCCACCTAAATTTTGTTCTGAATCTTGCTTAACCAGCATGTTATAGAAGGCAATCCCCGTGCCAAATATAAAATTGTCAGTCATTGTAGATAGTTACAGTATGTTGCTTCAATCTGCGTGGTTTGTAGCGTGTTTATGAGTAAATAATACCGACAAACGCATGTCGGTAAGATTGATTAGACAGACGAATTGAATAACACAATTTAACAGTAAGATGGGATGCATTCTTTAACTTCTTTTTAGAAATATACTTGATGTAATAAATACCGACATGCCGATGGCGATATTGTCGCTGAGTGTCTTATGCTGCCCGGCGCGGCAGTCCGTTTCCGCACAGGCTTGTCGCCTCTTCACATTTACTGGTATTCGCGTAGAATTATGCGGTTTTTAGATTGCGGCCCGATGGCTGGCGGCAGTAACGCAAACAAACTGAGGATATAAATTCATGGTGACGATCAGGATGTCACGCGGCGGCGCCAAGAAGCGCCCCTTCTACCACATCGTGGTTACTGATAGCCGCAACCGGCGGGACGGGCGCTACATCGAGCGCATCGGCTTTTTCAATCCGATCGCGACCGGCGGTGAAGAGAAGGTCAGGATTGATACCGAGCGTGCGGATTTCTGGTGCGCCAGGGGCGCCCAGCTCAGCGATCGTGTTGCCCAGCTGATAAAGACGCAGCGGCAGCAATAAATACGTGCCTTCCGGATAACCAATCCCGGGATGAAATGGCGGCTGATTGTGACAGTCGTGCGTCTCGGGCCGGAGACGATCTGATCATTATGGGCCGTATTGCCGGCCCGTATGGCGTCAAGGGCTGGCTGCGGGTGGTGTCCTACACCGAGCGGCCAGACAATCTGATCGAGTACACGCCCTGGTATCTGCGGCGTGGCAGCACGTGGCTGGCCACCGGGATAGCTGAGGCAAAGCGCCACGCAAAGGGCCTGGTGGTGCGCTTGCCGGGCTATGAGGACCGTGGCAGGGCGGCTGAACTGGCCGGTACGGACATCGGTATCTACAGGAGGCAATTGCCCGCGACCGCAGGGGATGAGTACTACTGGGACGACCTCATCGGCTTGCCGGTGGTGACGCTGGATGGTTTGCCGCTCGGGACGGTGGACCACCTGATCGAGACTGGTGCCAATGACGTCCTCGTGGTCAAGGGCGAACGGGAACGTCTGATTCCTTTTATCCGGGGGACGGTCATCGTGCTGGTCGACCTCGAGGGCCGCGTTATACGGGTCGACTGGGATCCCGACTTTTGAACTGAGAGTACCGTGCGCATCGATGTGGTTACCCTGTTTCCCGAGATGATCCGGGCGCAGGCCAGTTACGGAATCCAGGGCCGGGCGGTTGCGCGGGGACTGGTCGAGCTTGTGACCTGGAATCCCAGGGATTACAGCCTGGACAGGCACGGTTCGGTGGACGACAAGCCCTATGGTGGTGGCCCGGGCATGGTCATGCAGGTACAGCCACTACGCGACGCCATACAGGCGGCGCGGTCGGCGGGGTCGTACGCTCCGGTGATTTACCTCTCGCCGCAAGGCGGGAGGTTCACCCAGGACACGGCACGCCGCCTTGCCGAACGAGAACGCCTGATCCTGCTGGCCGGGCGTTATGAAGGCATCGATGAACGGCTCATCGACATGGCGGTTGATGAGGAGATTTCGATTGGGGACTACGTCCTGAGTGGCGGCGAACTGCCGGTGCTGGTGGTGATGGATGCTGTCACGCGCCTGCTGCCCGGTGCGCTGGGTGATGCGGATTCCGCCCGCGAGGATTCCTTCATGGGCGGCCTGCTGGATTATCCGCATTACACGCGGCCGGAGCAGATCGAGGAGCGGCGGGTGCCGGAGGTGTTGCTGAGCGGTAATCATGCCGCGATACGCCGCTGGCGTCGCAAGCAGGCGCTTGGCAGGACCCGCCTTAGGCGACCGGACCTGCTGGAAGCACTGACGCTCGATGACCAGGAGCGGGCATTGCTTTACGAGTTTTTTGAAGAGTATGACAAAGGGATCGTCGGTAGTTGACGGTCTTTACGGATGCAACAGAGGATTGAGTCATGAGCAATATTATCGAACAGCTTGAACAGGAACAGATGAAAAGGGATATTCCGGACTTCAGTCCCGGCGATACGGTTGTCGTGCAGGTCAAGGTCACGGAAGGCAATCGCGAGCGCCTGCAGGCCTTTGAAGGGGTGGTGATCGCCAAGCGTAACCGCGGCATGAATTCGGCCTTCACGGTGCGTAAGATATCCCATGGCGAGGGCGTCGAGCGCGTCTTCCAGACGCACAGCCCGTCCATTGCCGCCATCGAACTCAAGCGCCGTGGCGATGTACGTCGCGCCAAGCTCTACTATCTGCGTGAGCGTTCCGGCAAATCCGCGCGGATCAAGGAGAAGCTTTGAGGCAAACACGGCGGTGCATGCCGCCGGATTACGGGCACCCTGGATTCAGGGTGCCCGTTTTTCTTTGCGGAGTTCAGACAGCAATTGCAGCCAGGAGATGACCATCCCATGAGTGTTGAAACCCACAAGGAAACACTGGAGTTCCAGGCCGAGGTCAAGCAGTTGCTCAACCTCATGATTCACTCCCTGTACTCTAACAAGGAAATCTTTTTGCGCGAACTGGTCTCCAACGGCTCGGATGCCTGCGACAAGCTGCGTTTCGAGGCACTGGGCAATGACAGCCTGTATGCCGGCGATACCACCCAGCGCGTGCGCGTCGATTACGACAAGGAGGCGAAAACGATCACCATCAGCGACAACGGCATCGGCATGACCCGCGACGAGGTCGTCGACAATATCGGCACCATC
>JAHKKL010000048.1 GCA_020027635.1 Gammaproteobacteria bacterium | reverse complement strand
GTTGGTGACTGTCTTTTCCCGCGAGTGCGGCATGGTCTCCGACGACTGCGCGCATCGAGGGAGCACATTCTGATCGTGCGCCCTCTGCGAGCAAGGGAGGAGACCATGCCGCCGCGAAGCTGCGGCGGGAGCCAGTCCCTGTTTCCGTATCTTCCCCGCACGAGTAAGACGGTATACAATGCGTACGGTCTTCTGCTGCCGGCCGCTGCGCCGGACCGGGCGATCCACTCAACTCACACTGGAGCACCATGGAGACACAGACACTTGACGGCGGAGAATTGCGCGATCCGAGCACCATTGTGGTGTTCGGGGCCGATGGCGATCTGACGAAGCGGAAACTGATTCCCGCGCTGTACAACCTGATGGTCAGCCATCATCTGCCGGAACAGTTCGCCATCGTGGGGATGGCGATCACGCCGATGTCGACGGAGGATTTTCGGGACAAACTCAGCCTGGACATCACGGAGCATCTCGTGGGTCCGGTGGATCGCCAGGCGTGGGAGTCGTTTATCCAGCGGGTCTATTATGTGACGGGGGATTTCCTCGATCCCGTGGCCTACCGGCGGCTGCAGGAGTTCCTGGAGCAGGTGAACGACCGGCATCAGACCGGCGGCAATTATCTGTTCTACCTGGCCACGGCCTCGCAGTTTTTCTCCGAGATCGTCCGCCAGCTGGGGATGCGCGGGCTGACGGCTCAGCGTGAGCAGATGTGGCGGCGCGTGATCATCGAGAAACCCTTCGGTTCGGACCTGGCGTCGGCGCGTGCGCTGAATTACGAGCTGTCCCGGGTGCTGCAGGAAAACCAGATCTACCGGATCGATCATTACCTGGGGAAGGAGACGGTGCAGAACATCCTGGTCTTCCGGTTTTCCAACGGCATCTTCGAGCCGGTCTGGAACCGGCGGTATATCGACCACGTGCAGGTGACGGTGGCGGAAAGCCTCGGGGTGGAGCACCGCGGGCGGTATTACGACGCGGCCGGGGCGCTGCGGGACATGGTGGCGAACCATTTGCTGCAGTTGGTGGCCTTGATTGCGATGGAGCCGCCGAACTCGTTCGACGCCAATGCGGTCCGGGATGAAAAGGTGAAGGTGACGCGGGGGATTCTCCCGTTTCACCCGGTGGAGGTGCTGCGCGCCGTCGTCGCCGGGCAGTATGCGGAGGGGGTGGTGGCGGGGAAGCCGGTGCCGGCCTATCGCGTGGAACCCTACGTGGCGCCGGACTCCGACACGGAGACCTTTGTGGCCATGAAACTGTTGATCGACAGTTGGCGGTGGGCGGACGTGCCCTTTTATCTGCGCACCGGCAAGCGCCTGCCCAAGCGCGTGACCGAGATCGCGATCCAGTTCAAACGCGCCCCCTTCATGCTGTTCCGGCAAACGGCGACGGAGCACCTGGCGCCGAATCTGCTCATCATCCGCATCCAGCCGGACGAAGGGATCTCGCTGCGTTTTGACGCCAAGATTCCGGGCCCGGCCGTGCGCGTCGGCATGGTGGACATGGAGTTTCAGTACGCCAAATATTTCGGCAATGAGCCCAGCACCGGCTACGAGACGCTGTTGCACGATTGCCTGGTCGGTGACGCCACGCTCTTTCAGCGGGCAGACAACGTGGAAGCGGGGTGGGGTGTCGTGGAGCCGATCCTGGAGGTCTGGAAAGGGCTTCCCCCCAAGGGGGTGCCCCTGTACCAGGCGGGAAGCTGGGGTCCAGCCGAGGCAGACGATTTACTCGCGCGCGAGGGGCGGCACTGGAGAAACCCGGCTTGAGAGGAGCCCTCAGGGCCACTCTCCGTTTCGCCGTGCTGTCTTTCTCGGGGCCAGTGAAACGTAAAAAGTAAAAGGTGAAAAGTAGGGTGGTCCGCCCATGTCAACATCCCGCACACTCGTCTTCAATAAGCCCTACGGGGTGCTGCCCTGCTTTACCGATCCGGCGGGACGGCCGACGCTGGCCGATTTTGTGGCGGTCCCGGGGGTCTATGCGGCCGGCCGCCTGGATCGGGATAGCGAGGGGCTGATGGTGCTGACGTCGGATGGCGCCCTGGCGCATTACATCACCGACCCGCGGCATCACCTTCCCAAGGTCTACCTGGCCCAGGTGGAGCGCGTGCCGGACGACACGGCGGTGGGGCGGCTGACACAGGGCATCCTGCTCAAGGGCGCCAGCACGAGGCCTGCGGAGGTGCTGGTGCTGTCGGAGGCGCCGGCGCTTCCCGATCGTCCTGTGCCGATCCGATTCCGCAAGTCCGTGCCGACCGCCTGGCTGCAGATCACGCTGCGCGAGGGGATGAACCGGCAGGTGCGGCGGATGACGGCCGCGGTGGGGCATCCGACGGTCCGGCTCATCCGGATTGCGATGGGACCGGTGGCGCTGGGAGACCTCCAGCCCGGCCAGTGGCGTGAATTAACGAGCCGCGAGATCGAGCAGATCTACGCGGTGAAGTAGCGGAGACAGGCTCCTCTGCCCGTGCCGGCTGCGCTTCTTGACTTCCCGCCGGGGTGGGCTTAAATTTATGGGCGTACAGTGTGGCCAATCTTCCAGGATGTGACGCATGGCTGAACATGAGAAGGGGCGAGGCACAGTGGCGGTGGAACAGACGCGAGAGCGGCGCATAGTGGTCAAAGCCCCCGTGTCGTTCGAAGGGAAGTCCGGTACAGGGAAGGGGACGACGTTCAACCTTTCCATCAACGGCTGTGCCCTGGAAAGCATCGCAGGTGTCAACATGGATGCCACGATCAAACTGAGCCTGCACATCCCGACTGACAGGAAGCCGGTGACCGTGGGCCGGGCCAAAGTGACCTGGACGGCAGGAAACGATGTCGGCGTCGAATTTCTGAACATGAACGAGACCGGTAAGACGCGCCTGCGAAACTATCTCGACCAGCTCCTCAAGAGCGTGCCCCCAACCAACAAGTCCTGATCGCGCTCCTGGAAATTGAAATGGTGCCGGACCCCGGTTTTCCCTCTGTGGATATCCTCAGAGGGAAAAATAACGGTTTTTACCCAGAGGGGATTGACTTTTCCCTCTGGTTGCCTCATTCTCCGCGTCAACTGCACGGGATGTGCGGTGCGATTGACCCCCACAATAATTGAAAGGAGACCCTCACAATGGCTAAGTCGAAGAGAAAGCCGAGTGCCGCATTCATGAAACCGGTGACCCCCAGCGCCAATCTCGGCGCGGTGATCGGCAACAAAGCGATGCCGCGCACCGAAGTGACCAAGAAGATCTGGCAGTACATCAAGCGCCACAAGCTGCAGGATAAGAAGAACCGGCGCATGATTAATGCGGACGAGGCGCTCAAGGCGGTATTCGGCGGCAGGAAGCAAGTCAACATGTTCGAGATGACGAAACTCGTCAGCCGTCAGCTGAAGTAGTTCGTCAGTCAGTCCATAGACACGGGACGCCTGTCCGGGCGTCTGTGGCGGGCACGAAACGGTGTCGCACACCATGGAAGTGGTGTCCGGCACCGTTTCTGTTCAGGGGCGTGGGATTTCGTCATGGCGCCAGACAAGCCGGAACTGCTGCAGGCCTTTTTCAACAAGGGCGTCTTTCGCGGCGCCTGCCCCGCGTGCCTGGCGTCGCATAATTTCGCGCCCGCGGAATTTACGAGCAAGACGATCGCCTACACCTGCCCGTGCGGCCGCTCCTATACCGTCCTGCCATTGGGACTGCGCGGCGGCCAGCGCAAGGTGATTAATTTACCCGGCTCCCTGTCGTGGAATTCGGCCAAGGGGCCGGTGCGCGTACCGTGCCTGGTGCGGGATATTTCCACCAAGGGGATCGGCGTCACGATCGACGCGATGAACGCCGAGATGACCGAGACCATGCAGTTCCGGGTCAAGCTGGACGACGCCAGAAAAACGGCACTGTTGCTGTCCTGCACAGTGCGCCGGAAGCAGAAAGCGGGCGGCCAGTTCCTGCTCGGGTTGGAATTCACACAGCTGGACCTCGATTCCGAGTCCGCGCTCGCGCGCTATCTATCGCAGTAGGCCCAGTAGGGCGCAAGAGGATCGCTGAAGCGGCGCCTGCCCCGTTCTTGTCTAGGTGGTTTGTTCGACCAGGCGCAGGGTGTAGAGGTAGCGGTAGAGCCCGTCGCGTGCCATGAGCTGCTCGTGAGTGCCATCCTCGGCGAGCCGGCCTTTCTGCAAGACCAGAATTCGATGTGCGCGTTGGATCGTCGTGAGCCGGTGGGCGATGACGAAGCTCGTCCGGCCCGCCATGAGCCGGTCCAGCGCTTCCTGCACCAGCCGTTCCGACTCGGCGTCCAGGGCCGAGGTTGCTTCATCCAGAATCAGAATGCGCGGGTTCTTGAGCACGGCCCGCGCGATGGCCAGCCGCTGCCGCTGGCCGCCTGACAGGTTCACGCCCTTTTCGCCCACCACCGTCTGATAGCCGTCGGGCATGGCACTGATGAAGTCGTGCGCGTTGGCGGCCTTGCTGGCGGCGATGACGTCCTGTTCCGGGGCGCCGTCGCGGCCATAGCGGATGTTGTCCAGGATGGTGCCGCCGAACAGGATGGTCTCCTGCGGGACGAGCGCGATCTGCCGGTAGAGGCTGTCGAGCCGGACGGCGCGCAGGTCCTGGCCGTCAATCGTAATCGAGCCCTCCAGCGGATCGTAGAACCGGTGCAGCAGATTGATGAGCGTGGTTTTGCCGGAGCCGGTCGGGCCGACCAGCGCGACCATCTGGCCGGGGGCGACCTCGAACGACACGTCCGAAAGGACCGGCTGCCGCGGATCGTAGGCAAAGCTGACGCGCGACACTTGCACGTGTCCCTTGATGGGCGGCATCTCGACGGCATCCGGGCGATCGCTGATGTCGGACTGCGTGTCGAGTATCTCGAAGACGCGCTGCATGGCGCCCTGCGCTTCCTTGATCTGCGAAAACACCCGCGCCGCCGACCCGAACGGGCCGATCAGGATGCCGGCAAACAAGACAAAGGCGAACAGGTCGCCGGGCGAAATGGTCCCCTCGATGACCTGGCGGCCGCCGTACCACAGCACGGCCGCGGCCGAGGCGAAGGTCAGCAGGGTGATGACCGGCACGAAGACGGCCATGATCGTGGCGCGGCGCAGGGCGGTCTGCACGTTGGACTGGATCTGCGCGGCGAAGCGACGCTCCTCACGCCCGGTCTGGACAAAGGATTTGACAACCCGGATGCCGGAGATGACTTCCTCGGCGATGGTGGTGCTGCCCGCGGTCTTGTCCTGGATCGTCGTGGAGAGGGCGCGCAGTTTCCGCCCGAAGAACTTGGCGACGAGCACCAGGACCGGGAGCAATATCAAAATCAGCAGGCACAGCTGCCAGTTCATGACCAGCAGAAAGCCGACGCCGCCGACGAAGGTGACGAGGTGCTTGGCGGAATCGATGGGTGTTTCCGTGACCGTGGTCTGGATGACGCCGACGTCGTTCATGAGACGGGAGAGAATTTCCCCCGTGCGCCGCTTGGCGAAGAAACTCAGCGAGAGCCGCTGGAGATGCGCGAACAGATGCGTGCGAAAATCCGCCATGACCCGCTGGGACACCCATGCCACGAGATAGCTGTGGCCCATGGAGAGCAGGCCCTGGGCGGTCATTAACGCGAGGAAGATGCCGACGAGGGTGGTCATGCCCTGGACATCGCGCTGGATGGTGATGACGTCCCAGAGCCGGCCGGCCAGGCGCAGGAGCACGAGATTCAGCGCCGCCGCGGTGGCCACGAGCGCAATGGCGGCCGCCATGCGGGGCAGATAGGGCTTCAGGAATGGAAAGAAGCGGGAGTAGTAGGACACGATGCGCGTTCAGCTTTCAGCGATCAGCCTTCAGCAGGGACGCTCACCGATCTTTTCCGGATGCTGAGAGCTGAATGCTGATGGCTGAGGGCTTTTCTAGAGCTGCTGGATGGATTCGATCAGGTTCTTGTTGAGCGCCACGAAGTCCGCCTGCGTTTTGTCGTTGATCACCACGTCGGTCAGATTGATGAACAGGCGCGATTCCTCGTTCAGCACGTCCGAGACGCGGTTTCGCATGGGCGGAATGACGAAATCCCCGACGTAGGTGTGATTCACCGTTGTGATACGTACGCGGACTTTTTTCATCTCGGGCATGGGCGCCTCCGGCTGTCCGTGGGATTATCCCTGGACTCTACGACGCAGGAATTTCTGTTTCCTGCGCAGCTTTCTGAACTTATGCTTGCGCATTTTCTTTCGACGTTTTTTCAGCACACTGGACATCGTGACTCCTCTGTTGGCGCGAGAGTGTAGTGGGTTTTGCGTGTAAATGCAAGCGACGCCGCAGGCGATAGGCGCCGGGCGATGGGCGTTAGGGTGGCAATCCGTCCCATAGCCTATTGCCTCGTGCCCATAGCCTGCCGTCCGCGGCCTTGACGCGTTCCATCTTCACTACATATACTGCGCCATGTTTTATCTGATGCGATTGCCGGCTCTGGTGCTCGTGGCCTGCCTGCTGTGGGCTGCCGGCCAGACGACGGGCTGTTCGTCGAAAGAGAACCGGTATCCGGAAGACCGCGCCCGCTTTGTGAAGATCGACAAGGCGGTGGAAGAACTGCGCAATGCCTATAGCCGGCGGGACCTCTCGGACATCCAGGGCCTGATGCTGCCGCGCGAGGCGCTGGACAAAACGACGAACGAGATCCAGCAGGATTTTCAGACCTACCAGGAGATCGCCCTTGAGTGGACCATCGACCGGATCGTGATCGAAGGGGAGACGACCGAGGTGGTGGTGAACTGGGCGGGACAATGGCGAAAGACTCCCGATGATGCAGGCACCCGCGAGCGCGGCCAGGGGGTGCTCCGGTGGGCCGGCCAAAAAACCGTTCTCCTCGATGGCCTGGCCGGCGATCTGCCCTTCGGCATGGCGTTGCGACGGGCGGGGGAACCGCCGCGACCCGGCCCCTCTCGCTAGCGCTAGCACCCGGCTCATGGCCGTTTCCACGCGCGTCACGTCTTCTCTCCGTTCTCCCGATGCAGAGTTCCTGGTGATCGGCGGCGGCGTGGCCGGCCTTCGCGCGGCCATTGAATTGAGCCGGCATGGCCGCGTGCTGATGCTCACCAAGGGCAACCCGCTGGAAAGCAGCTCGATCTACGCGCAGGGCGGCGTGGCGGTCGCGCTCAGCGAAGAAGACGACGTCTCCATCCATTTGAACGACACCCTGAAGGCGGGCCACGGTCTCTGCCGGCGCGAAGCCGTGCGCGTGCTGGTGGAAGAGGGGCCCGGCCGCATCCGGGAACTCATCGCCTGGGGCGCCCGCTTCGACAAGATCGGCAGCAAGTTCGCGTTCGCCCACGAAGCGGCGCACAGCCGCAGCCGCATCCTGCGCGCGCGCGGCGACGCGACCGGCAACGAGATGGTGCGGGCGCTGACGGTCCAGGCCCGCCGGCAGAAGCACATTCAACGGCTGGGCCATCACTTTACGGTGGACCTGGTGGTCGCCGACGGCCGCTGCCGCGGCGCGCTGGTGCTGGACGAAGCGACCGGCGACCGTTTTGTCATACCCGCGCGCGCGGTGATCCTTTCAACAGGCGGCGCGGGGCAGATCTACGCGCGCACCACGAATCCACCCAACGCGACCGGCGACGGCATGGCGATGGCGTATCGGGCCGGCGCAATTCTGGAAGATATGGAGTTCGTGCAGTTCCATCCAACGGCGCTCTACCTGCCGAACAGCCCGCCGTTTCTCTTATCCGAAGCGATCCGCGGCGAGGGCGGCCGGCTTCGAAATATCAAAGGCGAGTTGTTCATGCACCGCTACCACCCGGACGGCGCGCTGGCGCCGCGGGATATCGTCTCCCGCGCGATCTGGTCGGAGATGGCGGCCACCCGTTCCCGGCACGTCTATCTGGACGCGACGCACCTCAGCGCCTCCTTCACCAAGCAGCGGTTCCCGACGATTTATTCCACCTGCCTCCGCTACGACATCGACATGACCGAAGAGTGGATTCCGGTCTCGCCCAGCGCCCATTACATGATGGGCGGGGTGCGAACGGACATGCAGGGGGCCACCAGCCTGCCGGGTTTGTTCGCGGCGGGTGAGGTGGCCTGCAGCGGCGTGCACGGCGCCAACCGGCTGGCCAGCAATTCGCTGCTCGAAGGATTGGTCTTCGGCCGCCGCGCCGCGCTGGCGGCGGTGGCCTATGCGAAGCGGCAGGGGCGCACGGTCGGCGCGCTCCCGACCGAACGGGATCTCGGCGGCGGGTCGCGGGCATCGCTGGAAGATGCCGAGAAGCTTCGCAGCTCGCTGCGGCGGGTGATGTGGGGCAAGGTCGGCCTGGCCCGCACGGGCGACTCGCTGGCCGGCGCGCTGGGGCAGCTCACGCGGTGGGAACGGCTCGTGAACCGTCCGTTTGCCTCGCGCCGCGATCTGGAAGTCAAAAACATGGTGCAAGTGGCGCGCTGCGTGGCCGAAGCGGCCCTGTGGCGGGCCGACAGCGTCGGGGCGCACTACCGGGCGGATGCGTCGAAGGCCGCGCGTCCGGGCAGGACGCAGCACAGCCGGGTGCAACTGGGAAGTGAAAAGTTACAAGTGAAAGGTAAGAAGTTAAAAGTAAAAAGTGAGAAGTAAAAAGTGGCCGGACTTTTTACCATTTACGTTTCACCTTTTACTTGCTCGACTGGTTAGCTGAGAAACCTGTCGAGATTCGTGAGGAACTGCTTGTGCAGCGACTGTGATGGAACCGGCTTGCCCGCTCAAAGAGTCAGATTTCAGCAGAGAAAACGGTCTAGATTTAGCTGGAACTGTTTGTGCAGCGACAGCGTGACGGGGCCCGGCTTGCCGGAGCCGACGAGGTGCTGGTCGACATCTCTCACGGGCATGATCTCCATCGTCGTATTGGTCAGGAAACATTCCTCCGCCTGCCGCAGCGCTTCCGGGGTGTAGGCGCTCTCTTCGGTCTTGAGGCCCTGTTCCCGCGCCAGCGTCAGGACCAGACGCCGGCCCTGGTCGCTTCCTGCTTGGCCAGGATGTTGTTCAAAAAATTCAGCGACTTGATCTGCGGCGACAGGGCCGTGGCCAGGTTGCGGTGCACCGAAGTTGTAATCAGGCTGACGCCCTGCGTGAAGAGATGGGGCGGGTAGGCCTGAAACGGCTTGGCGATGACGACCACGGTCGGCTTCGGGCAGAGACCCGGATCGAGGCCGATCTCGCCCGTGCCGCGTGACACGGTGATGCGGAGATAGGCATCGTGCAGCGTATTGCGCGCGATGGCGTCGCCCAGGAGACTCGGCCAGTCTTTTTCGGGGATGGGGATGTCCAGGCCGATCAGCTTCGCCGAGCGCTGCAGGCGGGCCAGGTGCTGCGTGAGCATGAAGATGCGGCCGCCATAGGCCCGCAGCGTTTCATAGATGCCGTCACCGTAGAGGAAGCCGTGGTCGAAGACGGAGATCAGCGCGTCTTCGCGTGTCACGAAGCGATCATTGAGAAAAATCCACATATTCAGACGTGATCCGTGA
>JAHKKL010000324.1 GCA_020027635.1 Gammaproteobacteria bacterium | reverse complement strand
GTTCTGGGATATCTTTGGCAGACAGGGACACCGGGTGAGGGCTACCGTGTCGGAAATGGGGCCACTGCTGTTTGCCCGCCTGCTGGGATTGAACGAGACACAAGAGGGTGTGCTCTATGCCGTGTTCAAGATGGCCGATGACCAGGGGTTGCTGCTGCTGGATCTCAAGGACCTGCGAACCCTGCTGGCCTTTGCCGGTGAAAATGCATCGGAACTGACTCTGGAGTACGGCAATATCACCCGTGCCTCCCTGGGATCCATCCAGCGGCGTCTGATGGTACTGGAGGAGGAGGGTGGCGAAGAGTTTCTCGGCGAACCCGCGCTGGATCTGCATGATTTTCTGCGCGCTGGTCCGCAGGGTTATGGTGTTATCAATATCCTCGCGGCCGACCAGCTGATGCAGAGTCCGAGGCTCTACTCCACGTTTCTGCTCTGGCTGCTTTCCGAATTGTTCGAGGAGCTTCCCGAAGTCGGTGACCTCGAAAGGCCGCGGCTGGTGTTTTTCTTCGATGAGGCGCACCTGCTGTTTGATGATGTACCCAGGGCGCTCATCGACAAGGTTGAACAGGTCGTCAGGCTGATTCGCTCAAAGGGTATCGGTGTGTAGATCATGGAACTGGGTATCGGGGAGGCTCTGGTGTCCACCCTGGGAGGTAAGGGTATACCGAGTGTCGTGGAAAGAACGCTGATACGGCCACCGGCCTCGCGCCTGGGCGCGATTACGCCCGCCGAACGCGAGGCGATAATGAGAACCAGTCCGCTCGGTGCACGCTACGATCAGCCAATCGACCGCCAGTCGGCTTACGAGATGCTGAAGGAGCGTGCGGATAAGGTCATTGCACCGCCACGGCAGACCGAAGAGGCCGCATCAGTCGGGAGAGGCGAGCCGGAACCGCGTGTCAGTGGCGGCAACCGTCAGACGGTCATGGAGGCCATGGTGAAAAGCGTGGTGCGTTCTCTCGGCAGTTCGCTTGGCCGGCAGATTGCGCGCGGTATTCTCGGAAGCATTCTTAAAAGTTGAAACCGGCCACGTTCCAACGACTCCTTGCATCCCTGGCAATCTGTATGCGCATGCATTAACTGCCTTGGTGTCCGCTCCGGGGCGTGATGCGGTGCCGGTATTACCGGCACCGTTCACATCCGATACCACGCGCTTGCTGCTGGCGGGGGCTGAACGACTGAGGCGTATCTACTCAAATGGATATTGCAAATTGACGGGGGCATTATGAATGCAGATCTAAGCCGGATGTTTGAGGAAATCATCAGAGGGGTCGGGGAAGATCCGTCGAGAGATGGACTGGTTGATACACCGGAGCGCGCGGCAAGGGCATTCCAGTTTCTGACGCGGGGGTATCACCAGACGTTGGAGGAAGTGGTCAACAATGCCATTTTCGAATCGGACAACGAGGAGATGATCCTGGTGAAAGATATCGAAGTGTACTCGCTGTGCGAACACCATCTGTTGCCATTTATCGGAAAATGCCATGTTGCCTATATTCCTACCGGAAAAGTCATTGGATTATCAAAGATCGCACGCATAGTCGATATGTACGCGAGACGGCTGCAGATACAGGAAAACCTCACTAAGCAGATTGCCGATACCCTGATGGTCATGATTTCGAGGCGCATAGTCATTCTACGCAACGAGAAATCGTGGCGATTTGGGCCGTTCTCCCACCGCCGCAGTAGAATCATCCTAAGTCCGACAGGCTCCTAGTGCCCAGGATTGCTGTTAACAGAAAACAATGGAGCGGCTTTCACGTCAGTTGCCGCATTATCCGGCGCTATTGCCGTCCATGGCGGAACAGAAATTCATGCCTGGGCTCAGGAAACCGCCTTCACGGATTGGCTCATGCCACAGGTGCAGTGAAGAAGGTACCGGCAAGTAGGCGATAAATGGGATTCGGGCAGATAACACGGAAAGATGATGCATGTCTTCCATGTCTCCGGTGGTACTAGATCGCAACCAGCATGATAGATGCGTATCGATATCACCGGATTTCTCGTCGTGAAAAACTGTTCTTGCAACAGACAATGAAACTCAGAGGTATGCTGTCAGTACCTAACAGAATGAAACACAATGAATAATTCTAAGTTGGCTGGGTCCTCGAGTGCATGTGCTACCGGTTGTTCGTGATTCCCGATCGCTTTGCTTATAGTGCACGATTGATGTAAAAACCGGTTATGACGTTAAAGACAGGTATTGTGGGTGGTACCGGGTATACCGGTGTTGAATTACTGAGGCTGCTTGCCGGACATCCGGAGGTCGAATTGTCCGTGATCACTTCCCGCTCCGAAGCGGGTCGGGATGTGGCGGACCTGTTCCCGAATCTGCGCGGTTATCTTGATATCCGGTTTACAGAGCCGGATATCGGGGTATTGGCTGCCTGTGATGTGGTGTTCTTCGCGACACCCAACGGAACGGCCATGACGATGGCGCCGCAATTGATCGAGGCCGGGGTTCGCATCATCGATCTCGCCGCTGATTTTCGATTAAAGCGCGCAGCTGAATGGGAAGAGTGGTATGGCATACCACATACCTGTCCTGAATACCTTGGACAAGCCGTTTATGGTCTGACCGAAGTCAACCGCGATGCTATTCGCGAGGCGCGTCTGGTGGCGAATCCGGGCTGTTATCCGACCGCGGTGCAACTGGGTTTTCTGCCGCTAATCGAACAGCGGGTAATTGATATTGATCATCTGGTCGCGGATGCAAAGTCCGGTGTCAGCGGAGCTGGGAGGAAGGCGGAAACGGGTACCCTGTTGTGCGAGGCGAGCGAGAACTTTAAGGCCTATGGCGTATCGGGCCACCGGCATCTGCCCGAGATCCGCCAGGGGCTTGAGCTTTCCGCCGGCCAGCCAGTGGGTCTGACGTTTGTGCCGCACCTTACTCCGATGATACGCGGTATCCATGCAACGCTTTATGCACAGCTGACTGATCCTGATCGGGATTTGCAGGCGTTGTATGAGGCGCGATACGGCAATGAGCCGTTTGTCGATGTGTTACCACCCGGCGCACATCCGGAAACCCGCAGTGTCCGCGGCGCCAACCAGTGCCGTCTTGCCGTACACCAGCCGCGTAAAGGCGGCGTGGTCGTGATCCTCTCGGTGATTGACAATCTGGTCAAGGGCGCCGCTGGCCAGGCCGTGCAGAACATGAACGTCATGTTCGGTCTAGATGAGACATCCGGCTTGTCTGGTATCGCCCTGTTGCCATAGTGTGTACCCGCAGCCCACTTTTTTGTGACCCGTTGACCACCCCTGGTCGTTAACGTCGTGCCATAGTTCCATAAGCCGATATGGTGGAGGACCCGTATGTGGCATAAATATTTGAGTCGGGTTGTTGTGCTATTCCTAGCCGGATTGGTAGGTTACGGGGAATGGTGGCTATATGATTTTGGAAAGCTGAAGGGCGCCGAAGAACTGAAATCAATGCGGACCGAGCATGCAGACCTGCAGAGGCATTACCGGGACCTCAATAAGGAAAATGACGGCTTGCGAGAACGTAACACCATTCTGGAACGTTCCAGCCAGATTGATCAGCAAGCCGCACGGGATATTCAGGAACAACTGGCTTCCCTGCAGGAAGAGCTACAAGCGGCGCGCGAGGAGGTCGAATTTTACCGCGGGATAATCGCACCTGGTGACGCGGATTCAGGTCTGCGCATCCACCGGTTCGAGCTGACCCCCGGTCTGCAGTCTGATGAATACCATTACGACCTCGTGCTCACGCAGATGAAACAGCATGATCGTATCGTGACCGGTCTGGTCGAGTGGAGAATCATCGGTAAAAATGGGAATGAAACGCGGGAACTGAAGCTATCCGATGTTAGCCGACCGGAAGCCGGGCACCTTGATTTCAGGTTCCGCTATTTTCAGCACCTGACGGGAACTATCAGTCTGCCAAGGGGTTTCCAGGCGGTGGAGGTCGTACTAACGGTCAGATCTACGGGGAAGGACGCGTTTGAGCCAGTCGAGCAAAGCTTTGAATGGCCGGTCGCGGGCTCCTGAATCTGGGAGAATGCATATGCTGGGGCGTGGAAAGAAGAGCAAATCGGCTGGTACAAGGATAGATACCATCATCGGGCAGCAGACGCAGATCAGTGGTGACCTGCATTTCTCCGGCGGCCTCCATATCGATGGGCACATAAAGGGCAATGTCATTGCCAATGAGGGCACCGCGTCCGTATTGACGGTCAGTGAGCATGGTAGAATCGAGGGTGATGTCCGGGTGCCCAATGTGTTTATGAATGGAGCTGTAACCGGCGATGTGCGCTGTGAAGAACGTATTGAACTGGCGTCCAAGGCGAAGGTAATCGGCGATGTCTATTACAACCTGATTGAGATGGCAATGGGCGCCGAGGTCAATGGTAGTTTGTTGCACCAGACGGATACGGGTTCTCCGGTGACCGGATTCGAGCATGAGCAGGCGGGGGCAGCAATTGATAGTGATCGTCATACTTGATCAAATCAGTAGGAATAAGGATAATCCTCAGAACTCAATGTTGCTGACAGAATGAGGTAGTACCAATGATTCAAATAGTCACGTCTACTGCACCCCGGATGATTCTTACCGATGCCGCTGCTGGTAAGGTCAATCGATTGATTCAAGAGGAGAAAAATCCGAATCTGAAACTGCGCATCTACGTCACGGGCGGTGGCTGCTCGGGATTTCAGTACGGGTTTTCGTTTGACGAGACCGTCAATGATGGCGACATCGTCGTTGATAATGCTGGCGTGTCTCTGGTAATCGATCCTATGAGTTATCAATACTTGATTGGTGCTGAGGTTGATTACACAGAAGGGCTTGACGGCGCCCAGTTCGTGGTTCGTAACCCGAATGCAACAACTACCTGCGGATGTGGTTCTTCATTTTCTATCTGAACCAACTCGAATTTGCTGACTAAAGACTGGTACATACCCC
>JAHKKL010000047.1 GCA_020027635.1 Gammaproteobacteria bacterium | reverse complement strand
CGGGCTTGTTTTTGTACGTCAAATTTCGTTGCGGCAATAACCTGTCCCTCATTACCCATTTGTTGTGCTTCAATTTTATTTCTTAGCAATCGAATACTCGCCCTGGCCAGTTTTTCGGAGTCTTTGGGGCTTAGAAGGATGCCATTTATTTTATCCTCTACCAACTCCGGGGTTCTCCCGACAGCGCTTGCAATGATTGGTAAGCCGGCTGACATGGCTTCCGCGAGGACTGTAGGCAGAGCCTCTGTCAATGTGGGTAAACAACAGTTGTGTATTTGGCTGTTGTTACATCGTTTTAGCATGCGTTACACTTCGCCACGCAATCCGTGGGACCATTTGTAATCAGCCTGTCGGGGGTTCAAAGCCTCTCGCCAGCTCCATTAAATTCAGTATCTTATAAGCCGCCGTCTTCCCGGCCAGGTTGCGTGGATATCGGCATTTCGGTCTGTCGTCTCAGTTCCCCCTTCGGTTAACTCGGTATGCCCGGGGGCAGACGTTGCACCAGGCGGCGATCAGATATTTATCACTACAGGACAATGTATGAACAAATCAATGATTACAGGGCTTGTGATCGGTGTCGTGGTTGCCACCGCGGGAGGCACCATTGCCGGCTTCAACTTCCTTAGCAAGAAGGAGGACCCCGTCTATGCCGAAGTGCTCGGTGTCGAGGAGATAAAGGAAACCATACAGACTCCGCGGGAAGTCTGCGAGGATGTGCCCGTCACCCGGCAGAAGCCGGTTCAGGACCAGCACAGGGTGGTCGGCACGGTCACGGGGGCGTTGTTAGGTGGTGTGCTAGGTAACCAGATCGGCAGCGGCAAGAGCAAGAAGATCGCCACGGTCGCCGGTGCCGCGGCCGGTGGTTATGCCGGCAACAAGCTGCAGGAGAACATGCAGTCAAACGACACCTACACCACCATGGAACGCAATTGCACCACGGTCACTGATTCTCATGAAAAGGTGGTCGGCTACGACGTCAGCTATCGCCTAGGCGATGAAGATGGCAGAGTCCGCATGGATCACAAGCCAGGTGACCGCATTCCAGTGGAGAACGGACAGCTGGTTCTGGGAGGAACGCCAGGCAGCGCCGCGCCGTAACCCTGGGGGTGGCGTGGCCACTCCATGTGACGGATTGCCCCAGGGGAAGTAGAACTACGGCGAACTTGGCTGTCGTAGTTGTTTCTAACGCGTATCGTTACCCGGCGCCGGATAGCGTTACGCGCATCATGTAATAGCATGGCGCCATGCCTGCCCTTCTGGCGCGGGGTATTGAGGGATCCAGGCGGACAGTCCGATGATCAACTCGGATTGGCATCCCTGTAGCGCGAGCTGTTGAATTTCCGGTCAAACATTTTATAAATCTCGGCGACCGTTCGTGGCTTGCTGAGCTTCGGGCGGAAAATACCCTGATTATTCTCCGCCGCCTTGGGGAAGACCTCACCCGCTATCCTGTCGGGATTCTCGTCGAGAGCTTTCAGGAATGAAATCGCGCCTGTCGCCCCGAAGAAGTGGGTCAAATACAGTTCGGTATGGCCGGGTTCACGGTCAAGAGAATTCGAGAGCTGCTCTCTGTTGTATTTGACGTATTCTGCCGCCAGCAGGGCCGAGATTCTCGGGTTGTAGCGCAAAGCAAGGACATGCTGATGAACAACTGGGTCGTGGATCGTGGGCCGTGCATTTCCCGCCTCATCGATATAATTTTCCACTTGTGATGCATAAACCCCCATCCCGTATTTTCTTCCGTAGGTCTTGACGGCCTCGAGCCAGGTATCATCCTTGAACTGATAAAGCCCGGCAGCGGCGGTCTTCGGCGCTATTATTGTCGGGTCGAAGGAACTTTCGGCTGCGGCGAGCTCCATGAGGAAAGAGAAATCGACGCCGGTGCGCATGCTGCCCAGACGAATTGCCGCCAGTACTCCGCTGTCTATGTTGAATTTCCTCTCGTCGTTCCTCGCCTGTGCGGCATATGTCCTCAAGCTGGCGATCAGTTGATCACCGTCTGGTACCTTCTGCCGTCCCGGCGCCGGAAGATATAACAACCTGAATTCGTTGAGTGCCTGCAGAATACGCGTACCCGTCTGCCCATTCGCGTGACCCTCGCGGACATCGAAACCCAAGGCAAGCAGGTTGCTTTGGATTTCCTTCCCCGGCGCATTCGCTGCGAGTTTCCCGACGCTGGATGCGGCCTGTGCCGCGTTCAGCAGCAGTGGGGGTCCCCATTTCCCATAAGCAAGTCGCTTCCCCGTTTCGCGCTCATGCGCGGCGGATCTTGACTGTGGTGACGCCGATGGTGGTTTTTCCCCGAAGTCCGGGGCAGCCTTGCCGGTCTGTACCGGTTGCGTCAGGGACACCTCGTCAGCGGCTGTTTCCCCGTTCGATGTCTCGGATTTTCCCGGCAAGAGCAGTTCCCGTCCGCCGAAACGGTGTTCCATGATCATTGCCAGCTCATCGCCGTGAGCGGCCAGTTTCCGTATGTCCTTGCTCACTCCGGCGAGTTCCAGGATATTTCTCTGAACACCCCAGATTGTTGAGGCGTTCATTGCCATGCCCAGGAAAAAGATGATGCCGGCGCACAGCAGCGTCCCGCTGAATTGCCCGTGGACTGTGTATTCAGTCTGTAAATGAAGCCGCGAATCCGGGCGTAAACGCGTATCCACCAGCGAGAGCCCGTGGTCCGTGAACCATGTCAGGGGGGCATAACGTTTGAGTGTTTGTACCGCCTTCCGGTAGTATTGATTGCTACGCAACGTCCCGGCCCTCTTTATAGTTGCTTCAGGTGCGACTGAAGCTGGTCAATGGATTCGCTCTGCCTGTTCCGATGTCCTGCTCCCTGCCGATTCCCGGATACCGTTGTCCCTTCCCCGTCATGCCATCCGACGACCCGCTTGCTATGGCATCTGCCGGTGACATCAAACGTTGAACCCGTCAGATTACTATGGAATTACACACCGTCTGTCTCCAGTCCATAGGCAAAAACCACCAGAAAGACGCGACCAGCTGCAAGCTGCGTTAACCGGTTCCGCTTATTTCACGGCTGTACCGGCAGGGGTACGAAGCGTTAGACGGAAAACTCCGGTACCTGGCAACGGTATGAGCCGGACATGGTCCTTTCCGTACTTGATACCCCTGATTGATGAGTCCTGGCTGGCGTGTCCGTTCTGCGCCGCCGCTGGAATCCCAGATAAAATAACAGCGTATGCGACGCAAGCTGTGCAACCTGTCTCATGCGGCCCGGGGGCGTGCATGCGCTGTTTATGACAACCGGTCAGGGGCTATTCCCTGCCCGGTGGAAAATCCGGGTAATCTAGTTATCCATCGCGCCCTGGTCTATCCAGAGCCTGATCGTGTCTATCTCATTTGCCGAAATCGCTTGCTTGCCATGCGGCATATTGATCGTGGGGTCGGCCTTGCCGGCGACGAGTATGTACAAGGTACTCGATTCTGCAGATCCTGGAACGATGACCGGGCCTAATTTCGTCCCCTTCATGATCGAGGCATAGGAATCGACTTGAAAACCGCTCTTTGTCGCCCCCTCCATGTCTGGCATGTGACATTCTGCGCAATGTTTATCCAGAATCGGCCTGACGTCTGCAGTGTAACCCGGTTTATGTTCCCCGCTGCAGGCGATGGTCATCAGGGTGCTGACCAGAATAGTGGGTAGGTATGCATGCCTGATGGCCATCATTGACTCCTCCGTAACCGACAGATTAATTCAACCACGTTTTTTAGCATAACCTATACCTTGAGACATGCAACTTCCTTGATCTCAGTCAAAGTTAACCCTGCATCAACCCTTGTTCTCATAAATGAGCCGTAATAACAGCTTCTTGCGTAGCCTGACGGGCGGGAATTGATTGTCTTGATGCGGGCATGAAAAAGGCGGTCAGGGGGTGAGAAAGCTACTGCCGGGCCGGATTTCATTGAAGAAAGAGAACCGGGAAACGGTCGGGATGCGGTTCTCATGAATGGTCGGGGTGAGAGGATTCGAACCTCCGACCCCTGCCTCCCGAAGGCAGTGCTCTACCAGACTGAGCTACACCCCGATCTAATACGTGCGACTGACGGAAAATTCCGCGAGGCTGTACAGCGCCTCCTTGTAGGTGGATGCCGGCAACGGCTCCAGTGCCGCAATGGCCTGATCGGCTTCTCGTTGCGCGGCCTGCGCAGTGTACGGGATGCTTCCGGTCGATTCAATGGCGGCGAGCACGGCTGACATGTTTTCATGCCCGCCGTTCTCGATTGCCTTGCGGATGAGCTGTGCCTCATCCGGCGTGCCCAGGCGCATGGCGCGAAGCAGCGGCAGTGTAGGTTTGCCCTCGGCGAGGTCATCCCCGAGATTCTTGCCGGTATCCCCGGGGGAGGCGCTGTAATCCAGGACATCGTCGATCAGCTGGAAGGCGATGCCGAGGTGCAATCCGTAGCTGGCCAGGGCGGCTTCGACCGCATCCGGCTGCCTGCCAAGGATCGCACCGATCTGCGCGGCAGCCTCGAAGAGCTTGGCGGTCTTGCGGCTGATCACTTCCATGTAGCGCGCCTCTGTCGTCTCCGCGTCGTGGCAGTTAAGCAACTGCAGCACTTCTCCCTCGGCGATGGTATTGGTCGTATGCGACATGATTTCCATTATGCGCATGTCGTTGGCCTCGACCATCATCTCAAAGGCGCGCGAATAGAGGAAATCCCCTACGAGGACGCTGGCCTCGTTGCCCCACACGGCGTTGGCGGTCATGTTGCCGCGTCGCAATAGCGAGGCATCGACAACATCATCATGCAGCAGCGTTGCGGTATGGATGAATTCGACCACCGCGGCCAGGTTGATATGCTGGCTGCCCTGGTACTGGCAGGCGCGGGCGGAAAGCAGAACCAGCAGTGGGCGCAGACGCTTGCCGCCACTGTTGATGATGTAGTTTGAAAGCTGGTTGATCAGGGGAACATTGCTGTACAGGCGCGATCTGATCAATTCATCAACCGCTGCCACGTCCTCGGACACGAGCGCACGCAACGCCTCGACGCTCATCATAACGTGCTGATTGAGAGTGACTTCCTGCATTCCTGCGTATTTCTGGCCGGATTCGGCCGCTGACTTGCCGGTTACCAGACGGACTTGCTAGTCTAACGATGTTAAACGCCATGTACCAGAAGGTATTTGATTGACCTTGAACAGGGCAATCATTAAAATGAGCGGCCTTTTTCTGAATACTGGTGATGTAGCTGGAGTTACTGACATGTATGCGGTGATAAAAACCGGTGGTAAGCAATACCGAGTCTCGCAGGGAGATACCTTGAGGGTTGAGAAACTGGACGCCGGCGAGGGTGAGTCCGTCGAGTTCGAGCGGGTCCTGATGGTTGGCGCGGGCGACGATGTCAAGATCGGTGTCCCCTACCTGGACGGCAGCCGCGTGACCGCCAGGGTCAAAAGCCATGGCCGTGCCGACAAGGTCGAAATCATCAAGTTCAAACGGCGCAAGCATCACATGAAGCGGATGGGACATCGCCAGAGCTACACCGAAGTGGAGATCACGGGCATCTCGTGATGACCCGCGTGTTTAGAGGATTATTCAATGGCACACAAGAAGGCAGGCGGCAGTACACGTAACGGTCGCGATTCCGAGTCGAAGCGCCTTGGCGTCAAATGTTACGGTGGTGAGTCGGTTATTGCCGGCAACATCATCATTCGGCAGCGGGGCACGCCTTTCCACGCCGGCCGGAATGTCGGTTGCGGCAGGGACCATACCCTGTTCGCCAAGAGTGACGGCACCGTGCGTTTTGTCGAGCGCGGCACCAGGAAGCGCAAGTACGTCGAAGTGGTCGCCGGCTGAACCTGAGGTCCGGCTGGATTGAACGACCCCGCCACCGTGCGGGGTTTTTCTTTTAGAGTCCCCGATAGGGGATCAGTAAACCTCTCGCCTTTGGGCGAGGGATGATTGGCGATTTTGTGCAGTGACCGGATATCTTGTACCAGGATATTAAGGGTGAGTCCCTTTTCCCTCCGGAGGATGTCGCAAACGGCGTTGGTAATCGCGTAGGGTGCGCCGTGCGCACCATGAATCAACCGTTTGCATGTTCTCTCCGGTGCGCACAGCGCACCCTACATTGTATAGTCCGTGTTTTTCCGTGGCCATTTATTCGTTTATGACAATATCCCTTAAATTACGTGCCATTCGGGTCTGTCCTGTCATCCGCATCCCATGAAGTTCATCGACGAAGCAACCATCGAGGTACGCGCCGGGGACGGCGGGAATGGCTGCGTCAGTTTCCGGCGCGAGAAATACATTCCCTTCGGCGGCCCGGACGGCGGTGATGGCGGTGACGGGGGCAGTGTCTACCTTGAAGCGGAAAGCGCCGTGAATACCCTGGTCGATTTCCGGCATAACCGTAAATTCCTGGCAGAACGCGGCCAGAACGGGATGAGCAAGAACCGTACCGGCAAGTCCGGCGCGGACCTCATCGTCAAGGTGCCCGTGGGGACCATCGTGCACGAGGAGGACACCGGCGAGCTTATCGGCGATCTGGTGCGTCACGGCGAGCGGCTGCTGGTGGCAAGGGGCGGCTTTCACGGGTTGGGCAACACCCGTTTCAAGAGTTCCACCAACCGCGCCCCGCGGCAATCGAAGCCCGGAACACCCGGCGAGGCGCGCCATTTGCGGACCGAGCTCAAGCTGCTGGCCGATGTGGGGCTGCTCGGTATGCCCAATGCCGGCAAATCCACCCTGATTCGCGCCGTATCCTCCGCACGCCCGAAAGTGGCCGATTACCCCTTTACCACGCTGCACCCGAACCTCGGTGTCGTCCGCGTGGCGGAGCACCGCAGCTTCGTGATGGCCGATGTCCCGGGCTTGATCGAGGGGGCCGCACAGGGCGCCGGACTGGGTGTCCAGTTCCTCAAGCATTTGTCCCGTACCCGCCTCCTGCTGCATCTGGTGGACATCGGCCCCCTGGCCAGCCCGGTGGCGGACATTGCCATCATCATGAAGGAGCTGGAACAGTTCAGTCCGGAGCTGGCCAGGAGGGAACGCTGGTTGGTGTTCAATAAAGTCGACCTGGTCGCACCGGATGAACGGCAGGATCGCTGCCGGACCATCATCGACGCCCTGGGCTGGCAGGGGCCAGCCTACGAGATATCCGGCCTCAGGCGGGACGGCACGGACGACCTGGTGCAGGATGTTATGGCCTATCTCGACAGGGTCAGGGCAATGGAAGATGCGGGTGAGGGCGGTTAAAGTTATCCTGCCTGGCGGCTGATATACGAGGGTCCCCGTCGGCGGGGCCGTGACGCGGATTTCTGGCGAAGATGTCGAAACACTTGAAAGCGAGCGATTGCAGGCGTTGGGTCATCAAGATCGGCAGCGCACTGCTGACGGACAACGGTCGTGGCCTGGCGGTGGGCGGAATCGACGGTTGGGTTGAACAGATCGCTGACCTGCGCAAGCAGGGCCGTGAAATGCTGCTGGTCTCTTCCGGCGCGGTGGCCGAGGGCATGACGCGTCTGGGATGGACCCGTCGCCCGCACGCCCTGCACGAACTGCAGGCGGCGGCGGCCGTTGGCCAGATGGGGCTGATCCAGGCCTATGAATCGCGTTTCCAGAAATACGGCCTGCACACCGCGCAGGTACTGCTTACCCACGACGACCTCGCCGACCGCCAGCGGTACCTGAATGCCCGCAGCACCTTGCGCACCCTCCTCAGGCTGGGCGTGGTGCCGGTCGTGAATGAAAACGACACCGTGGCGACCGAGGAAATCCGCTTCGGCGACAACGACACGCTGGCCGCGCTGGTGGCCAACCTGGTGGAGGCCGATCTGCTGGTCCTGCTGACTGATCAGGCCGGTGTGTATGACAAAGACCCGCGCCGGGATGCGCAAGCCTCACTGCTGACCGAGGCGCAGGCCGGTGACGCGGCGCTGGAATCCATGGCGGGCGATACCGGCGGGGTACTCGGACGGGGCGGCATGCTGACCAAGGTGCGGGCGGCGGCGCGCGCGGCGCGTTCCGGGACACTGACGGTGATCGCCTCGGGCAAGGAGGAAAACATCCTCCAGCGCCTGGCCTCGGGTGAGGAACTCGGCACCCGCCTGTTTCCAGCCAGTGCGCCACTGGCGGCACGCAAGCAATGGCTTGCCGGACGGCTGCAGGTGCGTGGTCATCTGACGCTTGATGACGGCGCCATCACCGTACTGCGTGCGGCCGGCAGGAGCCTGCTGCCCGTCGGTGTGACCCGGGTGGAGGGTGATTTCGATCGCGGTGACCTGGTGGTGT
This sequence comes from Gammaproteobacteria bacterium, assembly GCA_020027635.1. Lineage (GTDB taxonomy): Bacteria > Pseudomonadota > Gammaproteobacteria > UBA9214 > UBA9214 > CAVQCA01. The sequence continues at coordinate 983 of JAHKKL010000047.1, read as the reverse complement.
GTTACGGGCCTGGCGGTGAGGAGGCTGCCCGCGGGCTGGTGAACTACAGTGCCGAGGAATCACGCAGAATCATCGGGCAACCCAGCCACCGCATCGAAGAGCTCCTGGGGTATGTCGATGAACCGGAGCTGATACACCGCGACAACCTGGTCCTGATGGGCTAGCCCGTCAATGAAAAAGCCGGTCGTTGACCGGCTTGGTTGAAGCTGCAGGCGCGCCTGAAAATCAGAGGGCGCGGATATGCTGATTGAGGCGGCTCTTGTGGCGGGCGGCCTTGTTGTGATGAATCAGTCCCTTGCCTACGGCGCTGTCGATGACCGGTACCGCCTTGCGGTAGGCCTGCGTGGCGGCCTCTGCATTGCCGGTGCGGATGGCGGCAAAGACCTTCTTGATCGAGGTGCGCAGTTCCGAGCGTTGACTGGCATTGCGCTGGCGGTGGATTTCCGCCTGACGCGCGCGCTTGGTTGCTTGTGCTGTATTGGCCAAAGTACGACTCCTGACGCGGGTGGTTCAAAGGCGGCGTACTATGCGGATTTTCGGGTGATTTGTCAATCTCACGCAGGCGGGAGAATGGTGGCGCGCGCCAGCGAGACTTCCGAACCGGGGATCATCGCCAGCGCTCGGACAACACCGGAAACCATCCCGGGAGCAGCCATGGTGGACAGGTATGCCGCTCACCGGACTGAACCGGGAATTGTTGGACCAAACCGGTGCGCGGGCCGTGACCTGCTGTTAAGCTACTGTTTTCCAAATGGCCTTTACATCCGTTCAAGCAATCCTCCTGCAATGACTACCCAGCCCGATGCGCCCCGGCTGTGGCGACTCCGTGTATGACTCACAAGTTACTAAAAAATACGATTATTGTTGGTGCGATGACGCTGGTGTCCCGGGTGCTGGGACTGGTGCGGGACATGGTCATGGCCTGGTTCGGCGCCACGGCCGGCATGGATGCCTTTTTCGTCGCCTTCAAGATTCCGAATTTC
>JAHKKL010000323.1 GCA_020027635.1 Gammaproteobacteria bacterium | reverse complement strand
GAGCAGTTCGATAGCGCAGAGCAGACCGATGAAGACCGCGACGCTGGCCAGGGCCTGCCGGAAGCGCGCGGAATCTTCCGTCACCGTGGTATTCCCTGCCGCCGCGCGTCAATCACCGCCGATGCGCACGACCGTCCTGCCCGTGTGCCGCCTGGACAGCAGGTTTTCAAACACACCGGGCAGCCCGTCGAGGCCGATGGTCTGGGTGACGATGGCATCGAGGTGCATGGGCCGCAGATCGGAGGCGAGGCGCTCCCAGAGGCGACGGCGCGTGGCCATGGGGCAGTTGGCCGAGGTGATTCCGAGAAGACTGACGCCGCGCAGGATGAACGGCATGACCGAGGTGTGGAGTTCCACACCTCCCGCCATGCCGATGCTGGCGATCGCTCCCCACGGTTTGACCGTCCGCGTCAGCCAGGCGAGCACCGCGCCGCCGACGTTATCGACGGCGGCGCCCCACAGCGCGCGCTCCAGCGGGCGCTCCCCCATCGCCAGGCTATGGCGATCCAGCAGGGCCTGCGCGCCCAGCCCCCTCAGGTAAGACTCGGCATCCGGCTTGCCCGTCAGCGCCGTCACCGTGTAGCCCAGGCCGCCCAGGAGATCGATGGCAAAGCTTCCGACGCCGCCCGTTGCCCCGGTGACCACGACGGGGCCGTGATCCGGCCGCTGGCCATTCTGTTCCAGCCGTTCGATGGCAAGCGCCGCGGTAAAACCCGCAGTGCCGATGGCCATGGCGTCAAAAGCCGACATTCCCTCCGGCAGCGGGATCACCCACGCGGCAGGCACTCGCACGCGCTCGGCGAATCCGCCGTCATGGTCTTCGCCGAGACCGCAGCCGCTCACCAGCACACCGTCGCCTTCACGGAAGCGGGGATCGCGCGACTCGGCCACCACGCCGGCCACATCGATGCCCCCGACCAGCGGCGAGCGGCGCAGGATCTTGCCCCTGCCGGTGGCGGCGAGCGCATCCTTGTAATTGACGCCGGAATAGCGGGCTTCGATGACGACCTCGCCGGATGCGAGATCGGCGAGCGTGAGTTCCTCGATCACGGCGCGCGTTGCGCCACGCTCCTGGTGTATGCGCAAGGCCCGGAATCCGCTCATGCGCGCGGTCCCTCAGCGGGCTGTTGGGGCGGCCGGCAGATACTTCAGCTCCCCGTGGTAATCAAAGGGCAGTTTGCCGGCGCGGTTCTCGAGGCTGAGGCTTCCCGACAGCCGGTACGTCAGGCTTTCCTGTTTGCCGGTATTCGCCTCCTGCAGCTGTCGCAGCACGCTGAGCAGATTGCTCACCACGTCGACATCGAGCAAGGCTTCGCCATAGGCGGGAATGGACACCGGCTGCCGGCTGACGCCATAGGCGAATTCACGGTCGTTGATCTGCAGGGTATACTGCATTCCCGCCACGGGGAGCGCCGTGTCATTGGGATTCAGGATCCTGAGCTGGAGCGCATAGCGCTGCTCGAGCACGCCCACCTCCTTGGGCTGGATGCTGACCAGCGAGACGCGTGGCGGCTCGGTGTAGGTGCCCAGGCCGGCGCAGCCGGAGAAGAGCACGGCCAGCAATACGAGGGCCGCGCATCGAGACGCGCGGTTGAAGCCATCAGGAACGCGCATGATCCTCCCCGGGCGCCGGCTGCCCGAATTCCTCGCCCTTGCGCACCGGCCCGTAGGGAGCATCCCGGTGCCTGTCATGATACTGCATGCGGTACTGGATGAAGCGGTCCCTGTCCTCGAAGTGCAGGAAGGGATTGCCGGCGATCTGCTCCTCCAGGGTGGAGGTCGACTGCTCCGCGTAGTTGTGGCCCGGATGGATGACGGTAGCCGACGGCAGGCGTTCCGCCAGGTCCTTGAGGGTGGCGTACATCCGCTCCGGATCGCCGCCGCGCAGGTCACAGCGCCCGCAGCCGAACACAAACAGCGTGTCCCCGGTGATCAAGTCATCGCCGACCCGGTAGCAGGCCGAGCCGGGCGTATGCCCCGGCGTATGCAGGACGCTGACCGGGGTTGCGCCCAGCTCGATGACATCACCGCCGTGGTGCAGGGTCGGCAGGTCCAGGCCATGGCCCCAGAAGCGCGCCTCCTCCCTGAGCAGGTGCAGCCGGGCGTCATGTTTCTCGAGGACCGCCTCGATGCCGTTGATGTGGTCATGATGGCTGTGGGTCAGCAGGATATCGGTAATCCGCATGCCCTTGCGCCGCGCCAGCGCCAGCACCTGCGGCACATCCCAGGCGGGATCGACCACCGCCGCGCGTCCGCTGGCCTGATCGTGGATCAGGTAGATGAAATTCTCCATGGGCCCCAGTTCCAGGGCATGGAGGGTAAAGGCTTGCGTGTGCGACATGGCGATCGACCCCGGCTGGCAGGCAACGGCATCCGGTCATATTATGGGCGAAGCGTGTTCCCGGGAACAGGGACGCTCTGCCCGCCCCGAGGCCACGGTGGATTCGGGGCACTCAACAGGAATTAGCGTGGCCGTCCACAAGCTCGTACTCTACCCGGCACAGGTCGACAGCCCGCCTGTCGGCAACGCGGCGCTGCTCGCGGCACTGCAGGCCATCGGGCTGGTCGCCGCGCCGGCTTGCCATGACCCCGCAAGCGGCTATCGTGCCGGGGAACATTTCCTGCAACTGGTGACCTTTCTCGGCTGTTCCCCGGCCATCGAGCTCGAGCCGCCGGCGGACCCGGTCGAATGCGAGCGCGCCTGCGCGAGCGGTAGCCTCTGTCATATCCGCCTCGCAACCGGGGGGAACCTCATCCGCTTCAGGGCGGACAGCCGGCTGCCGCCGCCGTGCTGTCCGCGATGCCGCAAAGCCGAGGACCGCTGGCCGGCCCTGATCGAGCGCTGGCGCGCGGACCCGCGGGAAAACCGCTGGGAATGCCGTGAATGCTGTTATCGCGGCCAGTTGTTCGACCTCAACTTCCGCCATCGCGGGGCGTTTGCCCGCAGCTTCATCGAAATCTGGGGCATCCACCCTGCCGAGGCCGTACCGGGCGAGACCCTGCTCACCACCCTCGGCGAGCTCTCCGGCGGCGACTGGAGGTATATGTACCTGCAAGACTAAACGTGGTGTCTTCGGCGATGCCACGCAATCTGTGCGACAATACCGGCACCCCCTGAATACCCGCACACCGAGGGCACTCATATGGCAGACCAGGAACTCTCCAAGGAAGAACGCATCCTGCGCGTGATGAAGCGCGTGCTGACGGATGTCGCCAAGGACACCTACACGCGCCCCGGCTACCGCCACCCCCTGTCGGATGCCACCGTACAGGGCATCCGGGAGTGCCTCAGTCTCATCTCGGCCCGGGAGGCCGAACTGGCG
>JAHKKL010000322.1 GCA_020027635.1 Gammaproteobacteria bacterium | reverse complement strand
AAGGAGTCAACCGCATGAAGCTAGCAGTTATGGTCAACGAAGGCCCGTATCAGCACCAGTCGGCCGACAGCGCCTACCAGTTCATCAAGGCCGCGATCGACAAGGGTCATGAGATCACCCGGGTGTTTTTCTACCATGACGGGGTCAACAACGGCACGCGCTATGGCATACCGCCGCAGGATGACCGCAACATCACCCAGCAGTGGTCCGAGCTGTCCAAGAAACACGGCCTCGATCTGGTGGTCTGCGTCGCCGCCGCCCAGCGTCGCGGCATCCTGGATGCCGATGAAGCCAGGCGGCATGGCAAGTCGGGAGACAACATCGCGGACGGATTTCGCATCTCCGGACTCGGGCAGTTGATCGAGGCGGGTATCCAGTCGGACCGTCTGGTTGTCTTCGGCGATTAGGGGATCGAAACATGTCAGAGATTAAAAAGTTTCTCTATGTAAACCGAAAGGCGCCGTACGGCACGGTCTATGCGCTGGAATCGCTTGAAGTGGTGCTGATCGGCGCCGCCTTCGACCAGGATGTCAGTCTGGCATTCATCGACGACGGCGTTTTCCAGCTGGCCAAGGGGCAAAAAACCACCGACATCGGCATGAAGAACTTCTCACCCACCTATTCGGCGCTGGGTGATTACGAAGTCAAGAAGATCTATGTCGAAAAGGAGTCGCTGGAAGAGCGCGGCCTTACCCCGGACAATCTTCTCCACCTCACCTATGAAGACGAGGACGAGGATTATGCGGAGAAGGATTCCATCCAATTCGTCAGCCGCGCTGAACTCAGCGACATCATGGATCAACAAGACGTTGTACCGAGTTTCTGAGGGAGCATCGACCATGGCAATGCTGCATACCGTCAACAAATCACCCTTCGAACGGAATTCCTTCGATTCCTGCCTCAGTCATGCCAAGGCCGGCAGTTCCATACTGCTGTTCGAGGACGGCATATACGCCGTCGTCAAGGGCAGTTCCGCATCCGGCAAGATTCAGAAGGCATCCGGTGTTTCCATCTATGCCCTGGGCCCTGATCTCAAGGCGCGCGGCATCGGCGAGGATCAGATCATCGGAGGCGTTACCGTCGTCGATTACGGTGGCTTCGTCGATCTCGTCACCCGGCACGACAGCGTACAGTCCTGGCTCTGATTTTTTTCGTCAACTAGCGTCATCCACGAGGAGACCAAACATGACTATCGAAGTAAACGGCAAATCGCTCGAAACAGATGAGGAAGGCTACCTGGCCGACCTGAACCAGTGGGAACCTGAAGTCGCAACCATGATGGCTAAGGCTGATGACACCGAGCTGTCAGACGCCCACTGGGAAGTGATCAACTTCCTGCGCGAGTATTACGAGGAATACCAGATTGCACCGGCTGTGCGCGTACTGACCAAGGCGATTGGCAAGAAGCTGGGCAAGGACAAGGGCAACAGCAAGTATCTCTACGAGCTGTTCCCCTATGGCCCGGCCAAGCAGGCCTGTAAATATGCCGGTCTGCCGAAACCAACCGGTTGCGTCTAAACACAGGTGATTCTTGCAGAGGGGCAACCCTCTGCAGGTAACCTGCCCCGTTACAACCTTATCGTAAGGGAGTTCAGAAACATGCCGTTTCTGACGATCGTTTATGCCTTGCTGTTCTATACGGCCACGGCCCTGCTGGTTGGCGGCCTGGCCTACAAGATACGGCAGTATGCAAAAACACCGGCGCCGCTGAAGATACCGACCACCCCCGCGCCGGTAACGCGCACGGGCGTGGTGCTGCGCATGTTCCGGGAACTGGCTTTTTTTGAAAGCCTGTTCAAGTCCAACAAGTGGATCTGGATCTTCGGATACCTGTTCCACTTCGGCATGTTTCTGGTGCTGGCGCGCCACTTGAGATATTTCACCAATCCGGTATGGACCTGGGTCGATCTGATTCAGCCCTTCGGTCTGTACGCGGCGTTCGCCATGGTCGCCGGACTGCTCGGCCTGTGGGCGCGGCGCTTCCTCGTCGACCGCATACGCTACATATCGGCGCTCTCGGATCACCTGATGCTGGCGCTCTTGCTCGGTATCGCCCTGACCGGTATGTCCATGGATTACCTCACGCACACCGATATCGTATCGGTCAAAGCCTTCTTTCTGGGTCTGATGTACTTCAGCTGGCAACCCCTGCCTGAGGATCCACTGCTGCTTATCCATCTGGCGCTGGTAGCCACGCTGATGATCATCTTCCCGATCAGCAAGCTGCTGCATGCACCGGGCATCTTTTTCAGCCCCACCCGCAACCAGGTGGACAACCCGCGCGAACAGCGTCATCTCGCGCCGTGGGCTGCCAAACTGGAAAACAGATAACCTGCGAATGACAGGATCAGGAGTTAAACGTGGCTAACTTCGAAACACCGGAACTGAAGGAATACCCCGTCATCCCGCACCTTCAGGAAGGGGTGATGGCGCACAGCAAACCCTTCGTGGCCAAGCCGGAAATCCAGCAGCCGCTCGGGTTTCCGGGCGAACTGGTCGAGAACTGGGAACAGGTCGCGCTCGACAAGATGCAGGAACTGACCGGCAAGTACCGCTCGTTCCAGGTATTTCTCGACTCCTGCGTCAAATGCGGCGCCTGCACGGACAAGTGCCATTACTACCTCGGCACCACCGACCCGAAGAACATGCCGGTCGCCCGCCAGGACCTGCTGCGCAAGGTCTACCGCCGCTATTTCACCTTTGCCGGCAAATACTTCCCGAGGCTCGTCGGGGCGGCCGACCTCACCAAGGAGGTGCTGGACGACTGGTACAGCTATTTCCACCAGTGCTCGCAGTGCCGCCGCTGCTCGGTGTTCTGCCCCTACGGCATCGATACCGCGGAGATCTCCATGGCCGCCCGCGAGATCATGGACAGCGTCGGCGTCGGGCAGAAATACTGCAACGAGATCATCGGCAAGGTCTTCAAGATCGGCAACAATCTCGGACTGCCCCAGCCCGCGCTGGTCGACACCCTGGAAGGACTCGAAGAGGAGGTCGAGGAGAATACCGGCGTCAAGGTGCGCTATCCGCTGGACGTAAAGGGCGCGGAGGTCCTGCTGGTCACCCCGTCCGCGGATTTCTTCGCCGAGCCCCATGTCGATGGCCTGATCGGCTATGGCAAGGTCTTCCACGAGGCCGGGATCAGCTGGACGATGAGTTCGCATGCCAGCGAGGCCGCCAATTTCGGGATGTTCATCGGCAGCTATGAAAACATGCGCCGGATATCCCTGCGTATCCGCGAGGCGGCCCTCGACCTCGGCGTCAAGCGCATCGTCATGGGCGAGTGCGGACATGCCTGGCGCGTCGCCTACAGCTTCCTCAATAC